>JAYVAZ010000202.1:0-2927 GCA_043750675.1 Pseudobdellovibrionaceae bacterium
TTAAAAAAATTTGTCGCCAGGGACTTTTTTGAACAGCATTAATATTGACCACTTGATTGATATTAGGCTGCCGGCAATTGACATCTACCAACGAAGAAAACTGCAAAGTACGATGAGATATTTCAGCGCGACTTATTTGTTCAAAATCAGTCAGCTCGAAATCAAATTTCTCCATAGATTTTAAAGTAAAATCTGATTTCCATTTCAAATACTGACAAAATAAAACTTCATTTAGAATGCCTTGTTTCGGTTTAAAAACTAAAACCAAACTTTCCACATTGTTGCTTATTTCAGTGTCTTTCTTCATAACTCCATCTAAAGAAAGCTCTGGTTTTAATTGCAGCAAAAAACAAGATAATATAATAAGTACACAAAGATTCAGCACGATCATCTTGCGTGAATTGCTTATAAAATACCGCAGGATGTGCAGCAGGAATAAATTAAATTTAAAAAGATATTTATGCACAGACCAATAATAATACAGAAGACACTTTTTAATACAAGCGAAGCGACCTTTGCCGGATAAGAAGAACTTCGTACCATGGACAAAAAACAACATAATTCGATGCAAAATGCCCTATTTTTGAACTAATTTGGGCGATTTCACCTATCAGCGCCGAACAGGATCGAACACTTCTTTATACGCAAGATGTCGGTGTTCTCCGCTGCAACCGTTCAACAGAAAATTAACTTGTCGAATGACCACAATTGGAAAATACTCGGCCCATCAAAACAATTAACAATACTTTGTATAAACAAAGTTTTTTACTCGAGGAGAGAAAAATGAAGAAACAATTATTAGTAGCTGCATTATTCGCAGTTTCTACAACGGCTATGGCTGCAACAACTGAAGTGTTACACCAAGCAACTGGTGGCAAAGTTGATACAACGGCTCAGTATGTTACTGGTTCATTAGGTGGAGTTGATGGCGTTACTCGCACAGATTCTACTTTAAACCTTAAAGTGGGCTATGGTTTGACTGAAACAGATCAACTTTCTTTCAACGTAGATACGGGAACTCAAACTACGGAAGTTGGCACTACCGAAACTAAACAATCTGGCATGGGCGATTTGACTTTTGGTTACCAAGGTAACAACGGAATGTTGTATTACGGTGGTGATTTAGGTTTTTCTGGCACTTCAAACGGTGAAGACCGTAAATCAGGTGGCTTGTCTATCACTCCATTTATCGCAGCGATGACTCCCGCTTCTACTTGGAATGTTGGTGGAAAATTGTCTTACGCTTTAAAAATGGAAAGAACAATCGACTCTGGTGTTGAACAAAAAGTTACTGGTGGAAACGCATTAACTTTGGCTGGTTTCGCTGAAACTAACTACGGTCCAGGTTGGTTTACTGCTGGTGTTTCTTACACTCCAAGCGCAACTCAAACGACTGAAGTAGGACCTGTTAAAGCTGAATCTAAACTTGGAAACCGTATGGGTATCAACCTTGGTGGAACTTACAACTTTAGCGAAACTGCGACTGGTCTATTAACTGTTGCAATGGATTCATACTCTGATTCAGATGCTGATCCAGCTGACGGTAAATACACAACTACTGGCATCCAATTGGGTGGCCGTTTTACATTCTAATTTCTGCAAAGAAATCAATGTTCGAAAAAAGGATCGCTTTACCGCGGTCCTTTTTTTTGCCCCGTAGGGGAAAAACTAAGCGGACGGGGATCGCCCCTCAGGCGACTCGGGCGCGGGCTAGACATCGCTAAGCTTGCAGACGAAAAGTACAAGTTGCTCGAAGACGCGAGACCAGACAAGAGCCGCAACTGCGGCGATGTCGGGTCGAGAGTCAGCAACAACCGGGTTAGACATGACTTGCCCTAAGGCGAAGCTAGACTTAGCTAGGCTTCCGACAATCCCGGACACAGGACCGCGCCCTTGCTGGCCGTGTTTTACTTCACTTTCTTGCGCTTACAAACTTGTGTGAGTACTCAAAAAAATTATACTACAGGATTTTATCGAGAAACTTACCGATGATTAGCTTGCTACCTTAACCCAATTTTCGAATGTGATGTGGAGGGCTTTTCCACAATCGCCTCTTTCGCTTAAACAGCAAATTATCCGTCTTAAGCTTTTTTCTGTTAAGAAAACCAAAAGCTTCCAAATCGTTCAAACGTATGTAGTTTAAAATCGTTTCAAATTCCCGTCCCCAAGTAAGAATTCTGGTATAAGGGCGGAATTCAAATATTTTCTCTTTCTTTTTGGCTAACAAGGCAAGGCTCGAAGTTAAATGACGAATAAACCTTTTATAATCTTCGCGAGTATTTACTTTCAAAACTAAATGGACGTGACTCCAATTTAAACTTAGCGAATAAATTCTAATATAATATTTTTCTGCCAGTTTTTTCATTCTAATTTCCAAACTTCTTTGGCTTGGAAGAAATATTTTTGCTGAATGCGACCGTAAAACTAAATGAATTGGAAGTTTAGTGGAGAGTGGTCTCTGGCTCTTCCTTTTGTTTTTCAAAAGAGAACCTCCAAACTCTTTGCTGTAATTTTTCTTGATAAATGAAAAGGAGGTTTGTTTCATGGAAAAGTTATAACATATACTTTTTGAACGAAGCCCGATGGGAACTCATAATGAGTTTTAAAATGTTTTCTAAGATATAAAAACCCTTCGCCCTGCTATTAAAAGCAAAGTTTTCTCAAAAATGAAAAATCAAAAAAATCTTTTTGCTATGAGCTTAATAGAAAGATTTTTCAAGCATAAAAACCTGTCAACATTTTTTTTGAATTAAAATTTTGGCTACGAAATAATATTTTGCGCCGCCAGGGGTTCGCAAAAAAAATCTATTCGCAGATTTCAAACTGACCTCTTACCTGCTCTCGAAACACAGTTATCTCTAGCTCGCGTCCGTAACGTTGCGCCTGCTCCACGCTGGAAACCCGGTCGACCAGCAGGCCCAGCAGCC
>JAYVAZ010000203.1:0-2391 GCA_043750675.1 Pseudobdellovibrionaceae bacterium
ATGAAATTGCCGTTCGCTTTCATCATAGACTTGTGCAGATCCATATTTTTCCAAACGGGAATGGAAGACATGCACGATTGGTCACTGAATTACTTTTAGAATCTAATGGTCAAAAACCATTTACTTGGGGATTGCGCAACAACTCATCTCCACTTGAAACTGAAAATAAAAATGAACGTAGAAAAGAATACGTTACTGCATTAAAAGCCGCTGATCATGGCTCATTTAAGCTGCTATTAAAGTTTGTTCGTTCATAAAACACAACTCATTTCGTTTAACCTTCACAGATTTTGGTTCGCACCTTATAGTTGACTAAAGCAATCAGATAATGTAAAATACGCCAATTGGAGTAAGTTTTTATGAATATATTTACATCATTATTTTTGGCCAATCTCCTCACCACAGGCGCGTATGCGCAAGTCACAAGCACGCCCATAATTTTAGAGGAATCAAAGCAAGTTTTGGGCAAAGGTGCAAGCGTGGATGTAAGTGCAGCAGCACTACTAGAACTTTACCGTGAGGCGCGCACATCGAATTTTGGTGTTCAATTAGCAAGACATAGAAAAAAAACTATCATTCTCAATCAAGAATATATTGTTTTTTCAAGCACTTCTAACGTACCAACCCAAGTAAAACGTAAAGTGATTTTAAATCAAAGCGTGCATTATGGTGAAGCAAAAGATACTGAGTGTGCTGTTAAAATCTTGCAATTACCGCGAATTGCCGATTCGCCTCGGGCAGTAAACTAAATTTTAGCTAAATATCGGAATCTATTTTTGCCAAGGTTTCTTAAACGGAGCCGCAATTTTGCTGGCAGCTTTCAAATAGGCTGCCCATCGTTCTTCCGGTAGTTCGCCTTTTTTAAGAGAAGCGCTAACGGCACAGCCGGGATCACTTTGATGACGACAGTTTGTGAATTTGCATTTTAACATCAGTTCTTCAACATCTGTAAAATTTGTTTTTTTATCTTCACTTCCGGAGGCCAAAATTTCTTGCATGCCCGGAGTATCAATGACAAGGCCACCCCAACGCGTGAACAAAAGATTACGAGAAGTCGTGGTGTGACGACCCTTGGCTTCTGAGGCAACTTCGCCAGTTTTTTGTAAATCTAAACCTACCAGATAATTTGTAATGGTGGACTTGCCAACTCCGGAAGATCCCAAAAGCACAGCTGTCTTTCCAGGGACGAAGAATTTTTGGAGTGCTTCCAAGGTAGAGATTTCTTTCGACGATGTTAGTAAAACATCAACGTCTGGAAATTCTGTTTTGAGCTGGCGAACATATTCTTGAGGGTCCGGACATAAGTCAGACTTGGTCAAAATAAAGTGTGTACTGGCGCCAGAGTCTTTGCCGAGGTCTACATATCTTCCAAGTCGTGCCAAATCAAAATCTTCATTGAGTGAAGTCACAATCAGCATAGAGTCCACATTCGTCGCTAGGTGCTGAGACTTTCCCGCGTTGCCGGAACGTTTTCGTTGCAAAGAGCTTTTTCTTTCGAGAACTTGATGGATGCTTGCCTTGTCGCGGCCTTGGCCCATGGTGAAAACGACCCAATCACCCACAGCAGGAAAGTCATCTGATTCTTTTGCTGAATTATGAAGCTTTGTGGTAATCGAGGCTTCGATTATTTCTTCGTGGGCAAACTGAATATAATAGTGACCACGTGCCTGACTAATAATCCGTGCGGGAAAAAGACCTAGTGCTTTAATTTCGTCAAAGCGTGATTGAAAGAATTCATCCCAGCCCATGGATGCTAAAAAAGCCTCTTGGGAAATCGTATTATCCAAAAATCACCTAATTCCAGTTACTCAAATAAATGTCACCGAATTTAGCCTACAACGAGTAAAAGTCCCTGTCGCCTATTTCCATTTTTTATGTGTAAAAATCTTGCAGTTATAAGAAACAATGATGATAAATAACAAATATGAAAAATAAGATCCGTGCTGCCATAGAACTCAGAAAACAAAATAAGCTGACCGAGGCGATGGATCTACTGATGGACCTACTGCAAGATTTAGAATCTTCGCATGGTGAGGACGCAAATCTTAATTATCAAATTGCCTGGACTTTTGATTCCATGGGAAAAGAATCTGCTGCCTTACCATACTACGAAAAAGCCATAGCACTTGGATTAACAGAAGACCGATCGGGTGCAATGTTGGGTCTGGGAAGTACTTATCGATGCCTCGGGATGTATGAGAAGTCCTTAGAGGTTTTCGATGCAGCTGTATTGGAATTTCCAGATGATCGAGAGTTGATCGTATTTCGTGCACTTACCCTTTTTAATTTGGGAAAATCAGCTCATGCGGTCGAACAAATTTTATTGCAGCTACTCGATACCACCTCGGATACGGGTATCAAAAATTATGACAAAGCTTTGCGTTTTTATTC
>JAYVAZ010000204.1:0-1683 GCA_043750675.1 Pseudobdellovibrionaceae bacterium
AGGGGGGTTATATCCTTGATTGTTTGGTAATTATTAAATACGTGTATTTGATTTAATTAATAGCTTGGTAGATCCTTTTAATATGACTTTCGTACCGACTAAAGTCAATTTATTCTGCGAATAGTGTCTCATTTTGAAAATTCCTTAAATTTTTCAATTAGTTAGCCGATAAGACTATTGAGCTTCAAGGGATTTACCAGGGGTGACAATATGAACTTAAAAGAACATCCGGCGCCACGAACGCCACTCATTTTAGAAGTCAGTTTCAGACGAAGCTACGCTCGAAACGACCTCTTAGGCATTTTGAAAAACATCAGCTTAAGCGGTGCTTTTCTCGAAATCGAAAATCACAGCCTCAGTGTCGATGAAAAAATAAACCTTTCTTTCATTGTTGGTTCACGTGAACGCAAAATTACAGCTCAGATTGTCTGGAAAAACTCGCTCGGTGCCGGAATAAAATTTTTACCGGTAAACAACCGCGATGTTCAGATTGTTGACGACTTAATTTATTATGTTGAGTCGAAAAGAATCGGCCAACGTGGAATTTTAGACGGTATTCTTAAAAAGGTTTCCTAAATCAAGAGCCGGTTGTCCGGCTCAGTTTCTACTTTTCTTAAGCGTTCATCTCGCCCATCATCTGAGCTTTTTGTTTTTTCTTGCGAATAATTACAAACGCCATCATTGCGACCAGTACACCAAGTGCGCCCATAGACATCATTGTATCGCTATCAAGTTCGCCCGTAGCTTCTTCAGCTGCTGCGGCTTCATTCAGATCAATTTTCTTTTTAGGCGCGCCCGCTGTTGCGGCCGCATCTGGCGGCGGAGGTGGTGGCGGCGGAGCTAAGTCGGCCGGTGGGGGCGGTGGCAATCCGGCGCTAGCATCGGTACCCGCAGTGGCCGCTGCATTTGGATCCGGAGGCGGTGGTAAGTTTGCGTTGGCATCGGTCGGCGGAGGCGGAAGCGCTGCGGGAGGTTCAATCTGCGCGGTTGGCTGAGGGGCCTGCGCTGAATCCACTAGCGTTGCGGTACCGGCTGCAGGAGCGGCTGCAATAGCGCCATCAGCCGATTTCCAGTATCGAAGAGTTTCTCCGTCTTTTAATGCGGTCTTTGATTCAACACCATTTGAGGCCCAGACTTCTCTCCAAGCATTGTCATATCCGAGAAGTTCTTTCGAAACTTTTATCAGGCTTTCACCTTTTTTTGCGACGTAAATTTCAAGAACCATACCCATGTCTTCGTAGTAAAGCATGGTTTTTGCCGAATCATCCGGGCGATTCGGAGAAGTGTAGTAAATCTTATCTCCGGCCTTTGGCGCCCGTGATTTCAAATAGCTGTTTTCGGCGATTTTTTTCAATTCTTTCGTTTTATCGGTTCCGAAAACTTTCATGCTGATGTCCAGCAGTTTTTCTTTCGGGCGAGCAATGTAGACCGTGTTAATCCCTGCGCCAGCTTTTCCCTGATAGGGCATTGTTGCAGAGACTTTTTTAATTGAGCTGCCTGCAGGTTTCGAAGTAGACACTCCGCTTGAGTAGCCTCCGGTGCCAGCTGGTGGTGCCGCGGTTTCTGTTGGCGTCGATCCTGACGATCCTAACGAAGCGGCCAACGCTGCGGTATCAACTGTTGTTGTTTCGGTTGGTGGCAGTGGTGTTTCTGTTATTGCAGGTGGTGCGGCATCTAAACGCA
>JAYVAZ010000205.1:0-2449 GCA_043750675.1 Pseudobdellovibrionaceae bacterium
CGGGAAGTATCGCAAGCGCCTTAGGTGCGAAAGATTTAGCTGCAGGAATTGGAATAGCAGGAAATTTAGCTTCCGGAAACTATACCGGAGCAGCAGCGACCGGACTTGCAATGACTGGAAATACTCAAGCTGCAGCAGCAATGAGTGCATTAGGTGGCGCGATCGCACTTTCAAACGGAAACGCATTTGGCGCCATGTCTGGCGCAGTAGCAGCCATGAGTGAATTTGCAGGAACAGGTTCAAGCAATGTTTCGGCAGGAACCAGCTCCTCCGCAGGCAACAGTTTTGGAGGCGGATTTTCGGGCGGGTTCTCAGGTGGATCTTCCAACGCAAATGCAGGAACCTCCAATGATTCCGATCCTGGCCACGGAATGGAAGGTGATTTTAATTTTACATTACCGCCGGTGACTCCGGTGGCTACACATAATGGACAAATTCCTACCCATCAAAGTCCACCGGTTCTGACTGACTCCTCTAAAACCTATATACAACAAATTGCAGATTCCTTAGCCAGAAATGCACAGCAAGGTTATCTTAATTCTCCAAAAAACGATTCTATGCAACCAACATTCGAACCCATCTTTTCAAAAAAAGACGGCCTGTATTCTTTTAATTACCAAGATACTTTCGGAACCGATCACAATATTTCATTAAACGAAGTTAAAGGATTTCCAAAATTAAAAGCCATTCTTGATGCACATACTTATTCAGATCCAACTTCAGGCATTCAGGAAATTGACCAAAGAGCCACTCGAGCAGCTTGGAATCACCCTGATGTTCAAACTCAGGTTTATAATCAAATATCGACAAATGTTGTAGAAACCCTTTCTAACAGTCCTTATTTCTTAGGGAATATTTACGAAAATATAAAGAAGTCAGATGCTTCAACCCTATTTGGAATGCCAAAAAATTATCAAGATATTCCAAGTTTAAACTTAACCCAAGAGGTTAAGAAACTAGGTAACTTAGGAGCAAACAGCTATACTCAGCAGGCACAGTCTGCAGACCTGACTAGCGCCATTTTTTCAGAGGGAATTTTGCACGATCAAATATCTGGCACTAGCGTTAGAAGAATTGGACTAGATGATCTTATAACGGCAAACATTGGTCCGATTAATTACAACCCAAAAGTAGGGCTATATACGAAGAAGGCAGCATAGGCGTTTAGCCTATTGTAATAAGGCAAAAAATGCAATTTAGTCTTTTTTTTGTCGGATTTACCAAAGACCTATGTTACCTGTTCCCTATGACTTCACAAACTTGCACCACTTGTTTTAAACCCAAAGCCCAATTAGCCTGCAGCATCTGCGAACGGGTCCTTTGTAAAAACTGTACCCAGTTTGTCGATGAAGATCAGTTTTCCTATATGGCTAAAGTTCCTAAAGAGTTAAGTCACAGTTGTTACTGTGATCAGTGCTACACCGGAAAAGTAACTCCAGCTATCGCGGAATACGAAGCAACCATGAGCCGCGCTAAAGAAATTATGGTCTACGATCGAACTCAAGGTAAAGAAACCAGATTATTTAAACGACTTGAACTTCCCCTTAGCGTTGAAAATGTCAGTGGCGAAAAAGAAGTAACGATGCGGTTGGCGTTCTTTGCAGCGCAGGCGGGATTTAATTCCATTATTGATTTGGAAACTTCTTGGACAAAAATTAAAAATGGGTCCTACCAAACTACAGTATGGGCGGGCAGTGCTATTCCGACCAATATAGACCCTAGAAAAATAATTAAAGATAAATCTTTTTGGAGCCAACCAAACTAAACGCTCAGTATGCTCGCTGTCTAGCCCGCGGCTTTGCCGCTAAGCTTTTCCGCTCGCTATGCTCGCGCTAAAAAACTGGGATGGGCCTTCGCCATCTGGATCTGAACAAATAAGAATTCTATTTTTCCAAAACACTAAACCCTCGGCCTTAATTTTTTGATCAAAAATCTGCGGTTTTAAAAATTCCTGACTTGAAAAATCAAATTCAGCTAGGCCGCTTCCTACGATGGTCCCATCACTATAGGTATCGTTCGTATCTTCGGCGCCAAATAGGCAGAACAGACGATTTTCAAATACAGCCAGTTCGGTTCCGTGCGCCGCTACCCCTGAAATGGATCCAAATTCAAGTTCGGTCATTGATATAACATCCGTTCCCGGCAAATTCATTTTAATTAGAACTGATTTCTGACTTTGCACTCCCCGATTTAGTAAATAAATAAAACCGCCTAAGACACAATAACCTTCAATGTTAACGACCGAAATTTTTTGAGATATTACCGCAAACCATTTTTCCAATTGAATCTCTTCAACCTGTGACGTCTGAAGATTTAACGTTAAACCCAATTTTCTATTTGCAGTGGAACCCTCGTGGATGAGTTCCTTCACCTTCTCGACGAGTTGGCTACCCTGGGAGTAACTATCTAGCCAGCCAAGTCTGGGAGCGGCGGGTGGCCGGCGAAGGTC
>JAYVAZ010000206.1:0-2454 GCA_043750675.1 Pseudobdellovibrionaceae bacterium
GAATGCAAACAACACTCGATTTACAGAAGCCTTATACCGAAAGGCGCGTTTTCAAGCTGCGAAAAATCTTACGCAAGCACCCGAATACAATCGGTTTCAATACGCTGTTATGGCATCTTTCCTGGGATGTTCAAATATTCCGGATTTTTTGCCCGAAGCCGAGCAACGTCAGCGAGAGGAAAGAATCAGAGCACTTGTATTGCCACGGAAGTTAGAAAATCGAAGATGGGTGGATAGGAAGTTGACGGATGGATCCTTGTTTTCGGCAATACAAGATTTCATCAGATCGATAAATCAAGAAACTGGGGACCCAACCCAAGCGGGTCTTCTCCATAAAGTAGGAATATCCGCTCCTAATTTCATACCGCCTGAGGGGGCCAATGCTATTTCAGATCCGAATCTTTTTAAAGATCAACAGAAAATTGAGGATGAATTCCTATCCGAAGACTACACGAAGGTTATCGCCGGAATATTTTATTTATTTGCTGGAGATAGCAACCGTTTGCGTACTCCATTATATCTTCCTAGAGACAACTATTTTACGACTCAATACCGCATCGACGGTGGGCTTGTGGGGCTTAGGCAAATTGTTTCTTGTCATGTCGGGCCCGAATTTATCTCATCCAACCCTGAACTCAGATATTTCAGAAATGGAATCGTCCATCCTGAATATTTGAAAGGCATTTCCTTACCGGCTTATTGCGAAAAACTTAAGCAAAGGAGCCTGAAGGCCTTTTAACCAATAAAAAGTTGAAAGCTCGGCGCAGCAGTAAGCGCCACCTAAAGCTCTCAAAATCAAGATTGCTTGTATTGAAATGCTCAAGCATTTAATGTCGTACATTTATGCCGATGTAGCTGAATATCTAGAATTTATCTGCACAGCGCCCAAAATTCTTTTATTGGTCATAGAGCAGCGATGTTGAACCTTAGTCCTTTTCTCCGTTTTTTAACTTGCAGTAGTCTAATCAGAAACTGCAAGCAGTGGAGTTGTCTGGGTACTAGTTTCATTTTCCATCTCCGTCCTGAGTCATGTGCCATGTTGACAGGGCCTCTTCCTTTGAAAACGGAAGCTTCGTAGCTAAATTAAATATCGCGCCTTGCGCAGTGATCGAATTCTGCTGAAAGTTCAGATCCGTGAGATCCGCACCCCTTAGATCCGCTCCATTAAGATTTAATCCTCCCCCCGTCATCTTCAGAAATTTCGTATTTCGAAGATCAGCATGGGAAAACTCAGTCAAATAGAGGCCTTCACCGCCTAAGATTGACCCTGGTAATTTTGCGCCATTTAGATACACATAAACAAGTGGCTGACCTGATAAATCGCTACAAGCGAGATCTTTATTGGGGCAGGGTGCACTTTGCGTGCAGCTTAGTTCTCCTTGTGTGTTTAAAGTTTCTAGATCAACTGTTTTTAGCTCCGTGCATGGTGTGGGATCAGGCGTAGTACTTGCGAGTGAAAACGATGGGGTGCTCATTAAAAATATTCCAAGTGCTATGGAGGTTGTGCCCGCTAATTTCAAATTAAAATTTTTCATAAAGATTGATCCTTTTTTAATTATTTGTTGATTTGTTTCGATGGCCTTATTTACTGCTTTTCTAGTTGTAATGGTGAGAGTGAATTATTATTAATTGACGGCTGTGCAGGTTATGATGTCGGTATTGTTCAATAAAACCTGAGAGCGTTGGTCGCGTAGTCTATTTCTAAATCCTACCTGAAAAGATGTTTTACCAGCTGAAATAAAAAACACCGTTTGAATTTCATTCGAGATTTCAATAGAGTTCACTGTAATCTTTGTATCTGCTGCCAAGTCAAAATCACCACCTGCGGTTGGAAGGTTGCCGGGCTTTACCTCAAAAGGTAATACTTTAATGATTTCTGGTTTGCCTCCAAAGACACTTTTCGTGTTGGTGCAGACTAGATTGGTGATGGCTGCTTGGCCTTGTAGTGAGGCGAATACTGTTATTGTCATAGCTAATATTTTTGTTTTCATGTCCTATTCCTTGTTTAAAATATATAGAAGTTGGCTGCTTTTCCTGGCTCCGAAAATACATGCATCTTGAACATACGTAAAATACTATTAACTATATATTTTGTATAGGCTAGTACTTATGAATCACTTTGGAAGTCCGTCGAGCCATGGCTGCCAAGCTACAACTTACAATTAGCCGGCGTAATACGCAGGTGTCTACGTACTGTTTAGGTAAAACGATATATTTCGAAAACGTCCCAAGTGTTTACAATCACTCGGGACATAAGGGCAGGGGTTAATTCAATACTCGGTCTTTACAATAATTGGCAGCATCTCGTAGAAGAAAATTGATTGCACTCGAATCAGATCTTAAATTAGGCCACTGTAGCAATTTAGAGAAAAACACATCTCGTGTAGCTTCGATGACTTCGCGCTTATATGAAGTCATAAGATTTTCTTTTGGAACTGCATCCAATCGCTCTTT
>JAYVAZ010000207.1:0-3126 GCA_043750675.1 Pseudobdellovibrionaceae bacterium
GTTCGCCGACTTTACAATGGTTTAAAATTGAAAAGTCATTTTTGAATTCGTATACAACTGAGGCCTCAACACGGTCTTGAAGATTTTCACCGACCCCAGGAAGATCTGGTAATGTTTTGATCCCATTTTTTCGCAATTGCTCAACGTTGCCAATTCCCGATAGCATCAAAATTTGGGGGGAATTAAACGCACCTCCGGCAATGACGACTTCTTTTTTGGCTTTGAATTGGTATTTTTTTCCTATCGTGCCGGTCGTGGAATTTTGGGTGGCTTGGTATAACATGGAACCTTGGGTGACTTCCACACCTATTGCTTTAAGCGGTTTGGTTCCGGGTTCAAAAACAATTTTAGTAACGAAGGATTCTGTTAATATTTTTAAATTTGGAAACTTCTGTTGTCCTAGCAGCAGAAGGTTTCTAGTACCAAATCTTTTCCCATCTTTAATACTTAAGGGTGGTAAAAAAACGCCTTCGTTAGGGTGATTAATGTTTTCATCAGACATTGGGTCCACGTCGGGCGAAGCCAAATTTCCTAAGACAGCCGAAGTCGCAAATCCCGACAATGGGAAATCATTCAGCAAAGGGATAGGGTTTGGTTTTTCTAATGGCAACCATGATTTTACATTTTGGAGCGCTTTCGACATGAAGGGGCTACTCCAAGAATCATCTTTTACTAAGTCTGCAATTTCGTTCCATTCCTCTGCCGCGGGACTCATCATGAGCATTACATGATGTTCAGTGCATCCCCCAAGGGCTGAAGCCCGCGGATACAACATACCTTTACCTTCGGTATACCTGCGGCCATGTTTTGCACGGTCACTGTAGTGCTGAACATAAAAATTCCAATTGACTTCCGGATCTACTGAAGACGATAGGTGCAGGCCCGGAGTTTCACCGATGATTGATCGGTTTTTGGTGCCGGCTTCGATCACTAAGACGGAAAATCCGGCTTCGGCTAGGCGGTAGGCGGTAACTCCACCACCGGCACCAGAACCTATAATAATGTAATCAAAACTTTCGTTTTCCAAAATATTTTGAGCGTAACTGGGCATAGCCTGATACGCAGTCGCTGCCGCCAACATTTTTAAAAAATCTCTACGGTTCATCATTTGTTGTCTCCGAAACCGTCATTTTCAAGTTTGTTTGGCCCGAAATGAGTTGTACCTACGATTTGATTTTTTCGTTTACTAAACAAAAGAATGGTTAAACTAGAAAATAAAAACAAGATCAGCGTTAACAGTGAAGCGGCAATGCCATGTGGGATAACGTTTAGCATCGCCCCAGCAAATAAAGTAAACCATCCTAAAACTAAGACCATTTCCCGATTTTCTTTGTAACCTATAGTTAACAACAAAAATCCTAACAAAACCGGAGCCGCCATTCCCATCACTGAATTAATGTTTAGAACGGTGAATGCTGTGGTCAGAAAGGTCAGTAGGAGGGCGCTGATAAAAAGACTTATCCCTTTGCGTGGTGATACTAAGTAACTTCCGCAGATAGATAATAAAAACGATTCAATTGAGCTAAACGAAAAGAGTTGTTGAATAAATAGACCTAAACTTAGGTTCAACAAAATAAATAAACTGTAAAATCGAAAAGGGGATAGGGGGCGGCTTCTTTTTGGTTTATGAAGAATGAAACTGCAGATCAACACTAACAGGATAGAAAAGACAACCTGTTCAAAAATAAATCCCAGGTACAAATTAATTACTGCATGCAGTAGCGTCGAACTGAATAGTAAGTTCGACTTCTTGTGAACGCAGGCTAAAAGTAACGAAACTCCAAAAACCAAATAACCTAGGTGAAGAGCCGAAGAAAAAATCGGAACAAGCGAGGCTAATTCCAGTCCTAAGTGAACCAGTAGCAAATAAGTAATTAGATTTAGGGTCTCTTGTTGAAAGTATGTAATTAGATTTCCAGCAAGAAAAAAAAGACTTTGGATAAAAACTAAACAGAAAACCGTACCCGCAATTAAAAAGATTGGAGCCACTTCCGCTTTGGTCAATAATAGGAAAATCAAGGCATAGGAAGAAATAACTGAAATCGCTGCGATTGCGGTTAGACTTTGGCTGGCCTTAGGAAAACTGACGACCGAATTCATTGAAGCTCCCGTTGTACTGTCCATTTAGTTTTTGCGGCCGACAGGGTAAAATTTTGTAGTCTTTCGTATACCGCTATAGACTTCTGCAGAAAGGTAATGAAAAAAAGAAGGGCTAAGCTAAGGTGAAAATGATACTTCCGAATCAAGCCCGATATTAAGTTTTGTAGGTGTTCAAGCCGCATAATAACTTCCTTTTTCGAAAACCCGCGAAGCCGCGGATTTCGTGTTTCAGGAATATATATGAGATCGGTTAACTGCAGAGATGCTAAGAAAGCATAAATACTATTCCAATTTGGAATAGCAGTTTTAGGCCACCACAGTAGAGATAAACTAAACGGGGTCTAAAGGGGCACTTTCAGATTGAAAAACAGTGTAGTTTTTTTAAAAAACCGGTCCTGAGATTTTACGGATGTAAGAGACAATATCCTTGGGCCACTCCGACATTTCCGAAAAAAAATTCGATTTATCTTTTTTGTAGAGAGATCGCAATACTTCTTCATAACCCTTGAAATCTCCTGCAACCACTGACATAAAATGGTAGGTACGTTCTTGCGCGTGCTTTGTCGTTATGGTCTGGCTAGAAGTCTTTTTTGCTTCTTCGACCAGTCTTCTAAGGACCGCAGAGGCACCGCCAGATTGCGATGCCAGCCATTCCCAATGCCTTGGTAGCAACGAAACCTCTCGGGAAAAAACTCCTAATTTAGGTCGCCCAGGGCCAATAGGCTGTTCTTTGGAGTCCGGAGTTTGGGTATAGATTTCCAGTCTTTTTAGAACTTCTTTTTCAGAACCGGAAAAATTAAAATCCATCGTTCTGCCGGTTGTATCATTAAAAATGAGGACCGATGTATGATTGGATTTTCCAAGTTTCTTTTTTAAGTTAATCACGACGTCAGCTAAGGTACCGCTGGAAATGACTTTTCCTGACTCAAAAGCGGTATAAGTGATGGTTTCGTTCATAAAGGGCTCATTTCTTTAAAACACGTCAATTGTTATAAAGGAATTATACCCGGGTAAATTAGCGATGTC
>JAYVAZ010000208.1:0-7480 GCA_043750675.1 Pseudobdellovibrionaceae bacterium
ATTCAAAAGTCGATTATTCGATTCTTTTCCTGCCGTTAGAAGTGAAGTTTGTTTTGCACTGGGTGAAATCGGAATACAAAATAAATTAGATGCCGAAACGGTTCAAAGTCTGAAAAACCGTTGGAATGACACAAGTGAATTGGTTCGTGCAAAGTGTTTCGAAGCTTACGGCCGAATTTCTCCAGATGATACTTACGCCAATTTGACAGAGCAGATCACAAAACATACTCCGAAAGTTTCAGCGTCCATTTTAATGGCGGCTTTTCGCGCCCGTTATATACGACAAATTAATCATCCCGAACTACCGATTTTTGATTGGTCACCTGAATTTATCGATGCTTATGTGGCTTGGACTACCCAGCATTTATTAGATAATCAAGAAATGGCCGAAGCTGTGGCCTACACAGCGTATTTGGCCGGGGCCGAGAAGGCCTTACCGTTGTTGTCGAAACTAGCTACTGTCGACAAAGAAAACGTAGGAATTTTCACGGCACGTTCTTTGTCGAAACTTAAAACCGAAGCAGCCTATGCCTTGTTAAAACAGATCGCCAGATCGACTAAAAACAAAAGAGTTCAAGTTCAAGCTATTCAGGCCTTAACTACATTGAAAAAATCATTGTTGCCGGCGGACCAGTCGCTTTTCAACGAGTTATTAAAAGACGGATCCTACCATGTTCGAAATGTGGCACTGGAAAATGCAGCTGTAGCAGAGTTTTCATCTTTAAAAGAGTCCGTTTTGGAATCGATTAAATTTCTTCTAAACGATTCATCTACCGCAGTGAAAACGGCGAGCCTGGGTTTTTTGGCTACTTATTGTTCGAAAAATCGCGACTTAAGTTTTTGCCAAAATTTGAATTATGGCGACTTAATGTTAGAGTTTCTTCAGAGTCCAAATTGGGTCGTGCGACAATATGTTGTTAATCAATCGCCTTTACATCCTGATCCTAAGATCATTGTTTCCATAGGTTTAGCAGATGCTGATCTACACGTCAGATCTGCCGCGATCGATCAGTTAGCACAATTCGACACAGGTTATGCCTTGAATAAGTTAAGTCTTGTCATTGATTTGGATCGCCTAGATGAAAAGTATTCAATTGCACTTTTATTAAGTTCATTGCCAATCGCCAGGGAAGAAAATCTTTACGCAAAAAAATTGGCGTACTTAAACGAACTTTACAATAATTCTGGTTTTGTCCATTTCCGTGATGTTCGCGAAGTTATTTTGGACTACTTAATCTCCGAAGATAACGTTGAAACCACTGAACTATTGAAGCAGTTTTATCTTAAGGAAACCGTTTACGGGTTATCTGAAAAAATTAAAATAGAATTGAATCGCCGTAACGTAATTTTTGCATTGATTCAAATTGAAAATACTTTTTCAACGACTCCTTTTTTGAATGAAATTTGGAGCGAAGACACAGTTGTTCAACTGACCACTACCAAGGGACCGGTAAAAATTAAATTTTACAAAGAAGCGTATTTTCACGTGGCTGACTTCTTGGGTTGGGTAAAAGCTAAAAAGTACGACGGCAGTTTATTCCATCGTGTGATTTCAAACTTCGTAGCGCAAGGGGCGCAGGCCGGTACTGATCAGTTAAATTATTTCAATTTGAGAAGCGAAATTAATAGTCATCCATTTGAGCGCGGAACGATTGGGATGCCACGCTCGAATGATTTTGATTCAGGTGGTGGTGGGCCTACTCTGTTTATCAATCACATTAAGACTCCACATTTAGATGGAATGTATACCGTTCTAGGGCAAGTGATTTACGGCATGGAAAATGTGGATCAAATTGAAATCGGGGATTTGGTTCTAAAAGCAGAAATTATTAAGGAATAAAATGGAAATCGAACTAACGGGCCAGAATGTAACTATCGAACAAGTGTGGCGTGTTGCGAATAAAGAAACGAAAGTTTTTTTGGCAAAAACGGCGCGCGAAAAGATGCAGAAGTCCCGTGACTATATCGAAAAGCGAATTTTAGATGGCGAGGTCATGTACGGCGTAAATACTGGTTTCGGTTCCTTTAGTTCTGTACGTATTTCTGACTCGCAGATTGAAGAATTACAAAGAAACTTGATTCGATCCCATTGTGTAGGTATCGGTGATCCGTTTACTACCAACCAAACCAAAGCCATCATGTTTTTGCGAGCCAATGCTTTGGCCAATGGTCACAGCGGTATCCGTCCAGCAGTTGTCGAAAAGATATTAGAATTTTTGAATGCAGATATCATCCCATTCATTCCCTGTCAGGGCAGTGTTGGGGCCAGTGGTGATCTAGCACCCCTATCGCATTTGGCTTTGGCATTGATGGGGGAAGGAAAGGTTTGGTCGGCAGATAGTAAGCCCGTTTCCACCGTTACTGAATTAGCTAAAAAAAGCATTCAGCCTTTGGTGTTAAAAGCCAAAGAAGGACTTTCGTTAATTAATGGATGTCAGGTGATGACAGCTGTAGGTATGTTAGCAACTTACAAAGCGAAAAATCTTTTAAGATTGGCCGATGTGTCTGCTTCTTTGTCTTTAGAGGCACTACGTGGTTCACGCAAAGCCTTTGATCCCTTGATTGCACCGACCCGAGCCCATCCGGGTGAAGCAAAAACGGCTACAAATATGCGTATGATATTGGGAGAAAAATCAGAGATCTCGGAAAGTCATTTGAATTGCAGTAAAGTTCAGGACGCCTATTCATTAAGATGTATTCCGGCAGTGCATGGAGCCGCAAAAGATGCTTTTCACAACGTTGTAAAAACTTTGGAAATCGAAGCGAATTCTAGTACCGACAATCCCTTGGTATTTGTCGATGAAAATAAAATTCTTTCTTGTGGAAATTTCCACGGCGAACCTGTAGCATTTGCAATGGATTTCTCTGCGATTGCGTTGAGTGCCATTGGTAGTATTTCAGAATGCAGAATTGAAAAATTGATTAACCCAGCGATGAGCGACCTTCCCGCCTTTTTGGCGCAAAATGGTGGCCTCAATTCGGGTCACATGATTGTTCAAGTGGCGGCGGCATCCTTAGTAAGCGAAAATAAAATTCTTTCGCATCCGGCCAGTGTTGATAGCATTCCTACCTCGGCTGACAAAGAAGATCACGTTAGTATGGGGACCATCGCAGCTAGAAAATTTAGCAAAATTGTCGAAAACTGCGAAAATATTTTAGCGATGGAGCTGTTGTCAGCCTGTCAGGGTCTCGATCTGCTAAAGCCCCTGAAACCGGACGGTATTGTCGGCGAAGTTTATTCTATTGTTCGTTCGCAAGTGCCTTTTGCCGAAAAAGATCGTGTATTCTCGGACGATATCGCCGTCATCAGAGGTTTGATTCAATCCGAAAAAATCCTCGCATTTAAACAGGCTTCAGAATTATTAGTTTAGCTGTGTCCAATGGGAAGTTTAATTAAAAAACGAGTATGAGGATGGTTTTTATCAATGATAAACTCCCCCTTGTGTTCGTTGATTATTGTTGCCGAAATACTTAGGCCCAAACCTGTGCCTTTCCCACGTTCTTTGGTGGTAAAAAAGGGTTTCAGAATCTTTCCCTGAAGTTCGGCCGGAATACCTGGCCCACTGTCAGTGACTGATATAATTACCTGATCATTTATAATTTCATGTTCGACTTTTATCCACTTCTCTTCTAAGTCCTCCATTGCATCGATAGAGTTATTAATTAGGTTTATAAGAACCTGTTCGATTTGTACAGATCGGCATAAGATTTTCAATTTCTCTTCAGGTGCAGAAAATGCGATATCAATCGATAGACAGGTGAATTTTGGTTTAGTCAGATCATGTACGTTTTGAAAAATACTGTTTAAGTTTGACGGGCAGAACGAATCATTGCTGCCATCACGGGTGTGGGCCTGAATACTTTTGATGATCTTAATGATTCTTTCGTTCATCCTTTTGATCGAAGCACTCGATTTTTTAAGAATGTTGATATCGGAGATTTTACCTTCGGCAAACCGTTCGATAATTTCAGAATTTGATAGAATCACCGCCATCGGGTTATTAATTTCGTGGATAATGCTGCTGCTCATTTCGCCTAAGGTGGCCATCTTAGAAATATTAATCATTCTCAATTTTTCTACTTCGGCATTTTCAAACGCTTTGATTTCGTCTGAAATGTCCCAAATAATTCCAACTACTTTTTCAGCCAATCCATTGGCATCTAACAATACCTTCGCTTTGCTGCGGACATCAGTGTACGTTCCGTCTTTTGATTTAAGTTTATAGCGGATGTCGAAAGAGTTTTTTTCCCGAATTATTCTTTGATACTCTTCACGCACAAACCCGATTTCTTCAGGATGAATGCGCCGAAACCAGTGATCAAACTTGTTCTGAGTTGTATCGACAGGCAGCTGCAGCAAAGGGTAAACCTGTTCGTTCCAGACCATTTCGGTGGTGTCAATCGTGTAAATAAAATAGCCAATGCGTAAAGCCTCAGAAATAAGATCATTTTTTAGTTCCATTTCCATATTTCGTGTCGGATCCAAGGCAACCTCTTTTGTCTGATATTGTAGCTGTTATCACAGGTGGTGAATAGATGAAATTATAGTAAAATACTATATTTATTCGGTCCATATGGTCTTTGACCTAGGGTGGCGGGATCAGTTTGCCTTCAATTCAATTATAGAGTAATTTTGGAGCCGATTTTATCAGCAAAGAGGTCATAAATGCAGGAATCCAATCGTTATAAAAACCGAACTATTAAGGCTCCTACCGGAACCAAACTGAATTGTAAAGGATGGCTGCAAGAGGCCGCCTACCGAATGATTCAAAATAATCTGGATCCGATGGTGGCTGAAAATCCACATGAACTGATTGTCTATGGTGGCATCGGTAAAGCCGCTAGGGATTGGCCATCATTCGATAAAATATTAAGCTCGTTAAGAACTTTAGAAAATGATGAGACCCTTTTAATTCAATCCGGTAAACCTATAGGAATTTTAAAAACCCATGAAGATGCGCCCCGGGTATTATTGGCGAATTCTAATTTAGTGCCGAAGTGGGCAAACTGGGAACATTTTAATGAATTAGATAAAAAAGGTCTAATGATGTTTGGCCAGATGACCGCGGGATCTTGGATTTATATCGGTACTCAAGGAATCGTTCAAGGAACTTATGAAACTTTTGTTGAAGCGGGTAGAAAACATTTTGATGGCAATCTAACTGGTAAAATAATTTTGACGGCAGGCCTTGGTGGAATGGGCGGCGCCCAACCTTTAGCGGGAGTATTTGCAGGAGCTATCGTTCTGGCTGTCGATGTGGACCAAAAAAGTATCGATAAACGTTTGAAAACAAAATACGTTGACGAACAAGCTACAGATTTGGAAGATGCCTTAAAACGAGTTGCAAAGTACAAAGAAACTGGTGAAGCAAAATCCGTGGCCCTTTTGGGAAACATGGCGACAGTAATCCATCAGTTGATTGCGAAAAATTTTCTTCCAGACATGTTGACTGATCAGACGTCAGCGCATGATCCATTATTTGGTTATATTCCTGAAGGTTATTCGGTTGAATCGGCAGCTGATTTTAGAACTGAAAATAAAGAAGCTTACTTGAAAGCAGCCTATGATTCGATGTCTAAACATGTTCTTGGCATGTTAGAAATGCAAAAACGCGGGGCGATTACTTTTGATTACGGAAATAATATTCGCGCGCGGGCACAGGAAAATGGCGTAAGAAACGCTTTTGATTTTGAAGGGTTTGTACCTGCCTACATTAGGCCTTTGTTTTGTAAAGGCAGCGGTCCCTTCCGTTGGGTGGCCTTAAGTGGGGATCCGGCTGATATTCAGGTTACTGATGACGCTATTCGAGAGTTGTTTCCGCATAAAAAACATCTTCTAAAATGGTTGGATATGGCAGAAAAACGAATTGCCTTCCAGGGACTACCCGCAAGAATTTGCTGGTTAGAATATGGAGAAAGGCACTTGGCTGGTTTAGCTTTTAACAGGCTGGTCCGCGAAGGAAAAGTAAAAGCACCAATCGTAATAGGTCGTGATCATTTGGATTGTGGCAGTGTGGCTTCACCAAATCGAGAAACCGAAGCGATGAAGGACGGTAGCGATGCGGTCAGTGATTGGCCCTTACTAAATGCATTGGTAAACACGGCTTGTGGGGCGACTTGGGTTTCTTTACATCACGGCGGTGGAGTCGGCATGGGGTACAGTCAACACGCTGGACAGGTTATTGTTGCCGATGGGACAGCCGCTGCGGATAGACGTTTGCAAAGAGTTCTGACCGCCGATCCTGCGATGGGTATATTTAGACATGTCGATGCAGGTTATGATGATGCCAAGGCTACTGCGGTGGAAAGAAACGTAAATAGCCTTTGGTTGGATTAGTTTTGTATTTTGTGATGAGTTTCAAGGGCGCACTCTTCATTGGTGTCGCCTAATTCAATCTGAATAGTTGTGTGGTGAATTCTGAATTTGGATTTTAAATCACCAGCTATATTTTGTAAAAACTGATCTCCGGGATGTTTTCCATTCACCTTTAGATGCGTCGATAAAGCATTTTCATTAGTGCTAATGGCCCATATATGTAAATCATGAACCCCGGTCACTAATTTAGTTTCTTCCAAATATTTTTTTACATTTTCGTATTTTATATAGGAAGGAACACCTTGAACCGATAAAATAAAACTTTCTTTTAATATTCCCCAAGAAGAGTAAATAATAAATAGGCATATTAAAACAGTTAAAAGGGGATCGATCCAGCTGATCTGGGTATAGTAAATAATAACTCCGCTGACAACGACTGCGAGCGAAATCAATGCATCGGCGGCCAAATGAACAAAGGCACCTCGTAAATTTAGATCTGATTTGCCACCAGAGTAGAAGAAAATGGCAGTAATACCGTTGACCAAAATACCAATTCCGGCAACCGCCATCATCGTTATCGCAACCGGAGATTCTGGATTCTGGAATCGGTTAATTGCTGCCCATAACATCATTCCAGTAATGATAAATAAGGTTATCGCATTAATTGCCGAAGCTAAAATACTGGTATTTTTGAATCCGTAGGTGAACAGGGAATTTGGTCTTCTTTTGGTCAAATAGAACGCACCCCAAGCTAAAAGTAAACTAAGCACGTCGCCCAGGTTGTGACCAGCATCAGCCACTAAACTAAGAGAGTGGGACCAAACGCCGTATAAAAATTCGATAATTACGAATGAAAAATTAAGAGAAATTCCGACTTGAAAAGCCAGGTTATAATTGGCGATGTGATGGGAATGACCGCCACTGTTGGTGTGGTCATGCATGTCTGCATTGCGCGGATGATTGTGGTCATGCGAGTGATCGTGTTTACAATCACTCATAGGTTTTTACAGTCTCCTTGATCACGAATACGCATCCAAATATCGAAATACTTGTAAGCCGGTGCTGCGGTATCTTCTTTATGATCGGGAAGTAACTTTAGACCTTTAGTTTTTACCAGTAAGTCAGAAACGATCTGATTTTGTTTATATTTGGCCATTGTAGCCC
>JAYVAZ010000209.1:0-9354 GCA_043750675.1 Pseudobdellovibrionaceae bacterium
TGCGAATCGGCAATAACCGTAGCTATTCGCTGAACCTGCCAATTTAAGTTTGATTTCATTAGAAGATTTTCGCATTCCCATTTAGAACTCTCGTAAAAATTGGCGAAATCAGTGGGCACCAAAGCTTCTTCTTTAATGATCCCCTTTTCTTTACCGGAGGCATAAACCGTAGAAGCAAAAACAAATTGTTGAAGATTTTTATTCTTCTGTGCCAGCTGAATAATAGATTGCATTGGCCTTATGTTACTTTGTAAAGCTTCGTCCTCGGTAATATTAAATCTGGTTGCTGCAGCAATGTGAATAATTTGCGTGAGATCGGTTAGTGGAAGATCTGCCAATTCAGTAAATGGCAAAATATGCTTTATAACATTCGACTGGGGCCATAACTGGGAAAGCCGGGAAACACGATCCTGTCCAGTCGTTGGCCGCACTACTAAATGAATTTCCACATTGCCCGTTTGTAGCAAAGATTGCATGATTCGAGATCCAATATAACCTGTAGCTCCGGTCACTAAAATCTTCTTCACACCATAACCTCAAATTTTGGCCACTGACTAATGTCTTTCCCAAAAGTTTCAATAAATGCAAATAGCCATCGTTCCAGTCCAAACGCGATACAGCCACTAAAAGCCATCTCATTTTCGAAATTAATATCAAAAGCCTGCCCAAAATAGTTTTTATGAAAATTAACCGAACCTATTGATAGATTTTTATTAAAAATCATTTCCGACTTTACCGGATCCAAGATCTGCATGATCGCTTTGGGATTATTACTGGGATCAAAGAAAGGATCCGTCGCAATTTCCCACTCAATCGGTAAACCCAATTTTTTGAAAAATACTTCTAACATTTCGCGATAGGTTTTTAAAAAAATTCGAACCGTTTCAATATCACCGATACATACAATTTCGCGCATATTAAAACACCACTGCCTTTGCAAGGGCAGATAATATTTTTCACGGCGATAACAAAAAGAACGAGTTGTCCCGTAGAATGTTTTCATTAAATTCGAATTCTGTTTTCCAATATAGAAATGATAACAAGCCGCCGGCGTTAGACAATCATGAATAGGACTGGAGTCACTCATACAGATAGCGCCATCATCGTTATAGACCTTACCTTTAGTAAATGATTTCAGGTTACTTTCATCGTCTTTTAGATGGGTAACAAAATTCACCAGATGGGGAAAACTGCGAAAATAGTCGATCTTCTTTAATTCTGCTACCGGAAGAAAAGTCGGGAACGCGTACATTTCGGCACGCACTTTCTTCGACCAACTCAAAAACATTTGATCCAATCGTAATTGGGCATCCAACAAAGCGCCAGATAAAACCGACTGCCCGTTAGGCATCCAACTTAAACCTTCTATTTCCATCTAACCCTCTACTGATTTAAAAAAAGCTTTCATAATGCTATTAACACTGGAAAACACACCGGGTTTGATTGATTTAACATCGATCCCTTTTCCAGTGATTTCTTCTACTAACAACAGTAATTCCATTACATGTAATGAATTTATAATTCGCTTTTCTAATAACGGAGTATCCTCATTGAGGTCTTCCCTCTTAATTTTTTTGTTTGCTTTAACTACAAAATCAAAAATTCGGTTCTTAATTTCTTCTTTTTTACTCACGTTAACTCCGGGCTTTCTAGAAGCAACTGATTATCTTTTAAAAATTTAATTGCACTAGCAGAAATTTGTATTCGGAGTTGCTGCGAGTGGGGCGAATTCCAAGCAACCCCAACTAATTCGAACGGATTTTTTAAACCGCAGTCTTGGTAAACACTTGGGTTATAATACTCACGCCAAGCCAGCACCATAAAACTTCTTAAGTAGTCAGAAATTTCCTGCTTTTTTTCCTGGCTCCACTTTGGAGAATGAATTTGATAAAGTTCTTTAACCATATCTTTTCCAAATACTAAATGACGAGTTTCTTCTTTATGATGATTATAATTAATTTCCCTGGCTAAAGGGTTCAACGACATATCCTGCGCCATTCTTTTGTTAAAAGTTCCTACGATCTCCTCGAAAATAAAAACTTTTGCAAAAAACAACAAGTCTTCTTCGCCCTCAACGTATTCTTTTGGAAAATCTAATTTGCGATCAGCATAAATTTTATTCGCGTACTTCATACAAAAAGTACCAAAATAGATCATGTGTTTATTTTCTTCGTCCAAAAAGTGGTGAATATAATTAGAAACGCTTTCGTTATCCTTTAGGTACAAACGGCGTGCTAGTCCTTCAATCAAAGACTTTTCACCATGAACATTTATGCTATAGAAATTGACTGCTTCGTAAAACGAAAGGACTTTTCTTTCTTCTTCGGTCATTCGGTCCCATATTTCGGTACCATACAACGAAACTAATTGGGGCGACGTATACCACTCATTTTTATTTACGGTTTCACCAAATTTAATGGTTTCGTATGGTGCTAAAAATTGCTTTACCGAAGCTACGGAAAGTTTTTCGGCCAAGTCTTTTAATTTTGCTGAAAACAAAAATCCCCCTAAACCTTTTCCAAAATAATCGCCTGCCAATTCAAACCGAAACCCGCCATAAAAAGCACGATCTTTTGGCCGGATTTGACTTTTCCTTCTTTTTGCAACCACTCTAAATTAACGATATTATCTGAACTAATGATATGACCGACATCCTTAATGGAACCGAAATACACTTTCTCGTAATCTACTCCTACCAATCGACTGAGAATTTTCCAGGCATTGATGTTCATATTTTGGGTTACCAACCAGTCAATGTCTTTCCATTGAAGTTTATTTTTTTCTAACAATTCCTGCATCAACTGAACCGTGTAACTAAAATAACTGCCAACAGTTTCTTCATCATTGGCCTGCGCCAACGCGCCATTTGTAATCGCAACAGCTTTTAAAATTTTATATCCTACGGGTTCGGTCGATAATATACAGGCCGAACCGCCGTCAGAAATTAAATTATAGGTTTGTTCGTAAATAGCGCCCGGGGGGAAACGATCTGCAGTAATACACAAAACTTTATTTACGGTTTCATCTTGCGTAATCATTGCGGATCCCACTCTTAGCGCGCCGATGACACTGGTACAGGCCTGCTGATTCAACCCAATAACGGAGGCTTTTTCCAAATTAAAATCGGCCTGCAGATGGCTGGCCGGATAGTCCATTAGAAACTTTACATCTTTGGTTCGCTGAAAATCGGCTTCTTGGCCTATATTTCCATTTAATGTAAGGCAAGTTGCATAAAGAATTAAGTCGGTCCCTTCCAATTTATCTTTTAACGGAGTCAAAGTTTTTTTAGCAATATCATAAACCGATCCCTCGGAAATATGATGACTGTAAAATCCCGCATCAATATAGGCTTGAACATCATTAACGACGTGGCCCGACTTAAAAGACTGGTGTAAATCCTGTCTCTTTTCGCCCAATGAATAACTTGTAAAATTAAGATAAGCTTCGCGTTTACTCATAATTATATTTTAGGGAAAAAGCGACCAGTAACTTTCATATAATCTTGGTAGTCTTTTCCAAATTCAGAAATGGAAAGATGCTTTTCTTCGTTGTTTGCCGTGTAATTTAAAACAAGAAAACCTACGACTAGCGAAGCCAAATTTAACCATTGTGGGCAATGTAAGTTTGAAGCAATTAAACCTAAAATAAAAGACGTATAAAAAGGATGGCGAATTTTTTTATATGCCCCCCAGGTTACAATGGCTTTAGGTGCATCATTATTTTGATGCCACAATGCTAAAGGAATACGATGGCATCCCAAAGTATAAGCGATCAATGCAATGGAGGCGCTATGAAGCAAAACCGCAATACCATTTAAGATTAAATGTATATTGGCAGGAATTTCGAAAACGGATAAATAACCAAACCAGGATAAAACCAACACATTCGGCGATAAAAATAAGGGTCCAGCCGTTGCCCACCAACGTAAATTAAACGTTCCGTCGGCGCGAAAGAAAATCCGCGGTAAAGCCCCAATAAAAAAAAAGTTTACAATACCCAGCAAAATCACTTCTAAACTTAGACTTGTCATTGAAAAACCTTCTTTAAATAATTGTTTTCCTTGATTTTCCTAGAGCTTAACGGACCCGTCTATTCTTAAATAGAATCTTAGACTTTGGACCAACTCTGTGACAGTATTCCGATTCACCCAAAATTAACTGAGGAGTGATTTATGTCACAAAAAACGATTTTTGATTTCAAAGTAAAAGATGCCAAAGGGAACGAAGTTCCAATGGCTCAATACAAAGATAAGGTTCTCTTAGTTGTTAATGTTGCCAGCAAATGTGGTTACACAAAACAATATACAGCTTTACAAGAACTCCAAGATAAATTCCAGAGCAAAGGATTCAGCGTTATCGGATTTCCCTGCAATCAATTTGGCGCTCAAGAGCCCGGATCAAACGAGGAAATTCAGCAGTTTTGCGAATTGAATTTCAACGTCAAGTTTCCGGTCATGTCTAAAGTCGATGTAAATGGTGAGCAAGCTGATCCATTATTTAAATTCCTTAAAGGCGAAGCCCCTGGAATATTGAATACTGAAATGATTAAATGGAATTTTACAAAATTTCTGGTCGGTAAAGATGGAAAAGTGGTCAATCGTTTTGCTTCGGGTGATAAACCGGAAGATATTGCTCCAGCTATTGAAAAATTATTGTAGTCATTATTAGAGGTGGTTCCACTTCTTATCGATGTGGTTCCACATTGGATCCACATCTTTCATTATAAAGCCCATCAATTTAACTACTTTGCTTTTGTTTCGATTCTTTAGTTTACTAAAAAAATGAAAGCTATAGAAATTCGAAATTTAAATAAAACTTTTTCCCAGTCTGTAAAGAGTTCTTCTATAAGAGGGCGCTTCAAACAAATCTTCAAACCGGAAGTAAAACTTTTTTCTGCCGTCAATGGTATTTCAATAGATGTAGAACAAGGCGAAACAGTCGCTTTCATTGGGCCTAATGGCGCTGGTAAATCAACTACGATAAAAATTTTGACAGGGATTCTTAATCCTAGTTCGGGTGAAGCAAAAGTTTTAGGCCTAATACCGTGGAAAGAACGAATTCAGTTGGCCTACCAAATCGGTTGCGTTTTCGGCCAAAAATCACAACTATGGATGCATTTGCCTGCGGTAGATACTTTTAATTTGTTAGCAAAAATATACAATATAGATAAAAAAAAGTACGAGCGTCGTAAAAACGAACTTATTCATTTGTTCGAACTAAAGGAATTTCTGCATCTCCCTATTAGAAAACTTTCTTTGGGACAAAGAATGCGCTGTGAAGTCGCGGCTTCATTGCTACACGAACCAAAAATGATTTTTTTGGATGAACCTACTATTGGCTTAGATCCAGTTGCAAAAAACTCAATTCGCGACCTAATCAAGAAGTCGAATAGGGAAGAGGGTGTTACCGTTTTTTTGACTTCACATGATTCCGGCGATATCGAACACCTTTGCAAACGGGTGATAATAATCAATCATGGCGAGGTGATTTATGATGACAGCACCTTGGCACTAAAAAAGGATTATCTGAAGAAAAAGGAAATTGATTTAAAACTTGTAGCGCCCTGGCAGGCCGTCGACCTAGAAGGTGTGGCCATTGCCAAACAAAAAGGTTTCGGAATCAAATTAAATATTGATTTGAATTTAATTAGCATTGAAAAGGCTGTACATGCCATTTTGAAAACAAACCAAGTCGAGGACATCACTATTCAAAATGTTGAACTGGAAGAAATTATCACCAATATTTACTTGAAGAAAAAAAGAGTATGAATTCTTTAGCAAAATATCTTGAAGTTATGAAAATCACTCTTAAGTCAAAATGGGTCTACGTTTACGATACAGTGCTGGCACAGTTTTTTTTAGTTATTATCCTTTTCGTCTATATAAACCTATGGAAGATGACTTATGGTCAACAGACAGTAATTGATGGCTTCACACTTCCGCAGATGATTTGGTACTTAGTCATTGCAGAAACCATTATTTTGTCGATGGTCCCTTTTCACCGCGTTTTGGAAAAGGAAATTCGTGAAGGCGACATAGCCATTCGCTTGAACAAACCCTATTCTTATTTGGCTTTTCATTATTCTGCCTACCTTGGCGAAACAATGTTAAAGTCGGTGGTCGTTTTTTCTGTGGGTGCCCTATTCACTTGGTTTACGGTCGGCACGATTCCGTTTCATGTGCTAAATATTCCCGTACTTTTTTTGGTTTTCTTTTTGGCTAATTTATTTAATTTTATTTATGCCAGTATAATCGGACTGATTTCTTTTTGGACCGAAGACATTACCGGAATCTTTTTTATTTTGGAACGTGCCAAATGGTTGTTGGGCGGGTTTCTATTACCCTTAGAGGTTTTTCCCGAACCAGCCAGGTCCATCGCCGAAAGTTTGCCCTTTAAAAACTTTATTTATGGACCCGCAAAATTGTTTACCCAGTATGATTCACAGTTTGCGTACCACCTGCTGGGGCAGCAACTTATCTACTTGGCATTTTTTGGTGCCGTTGCTTTTACCCTTTATTCAATTGGAATAAAGAGATTGGAGTTGAACGGTGGATAAAACGATATCTGCAAAATGGCGAGAGTGGTCTTCCCTATACTTTGAATATTTGAAATGTAATTTAGCCCAGGCTATCGAGTACAAGACCAGTAGTCTATCGCAAATATTGGGTATGTTTATTAACGACTTTCTTTGGGTCGCCTTTTGGTTAATTTATTTTAAAAAGTTTCCCATATTGAATGGTTGGACGGTCAACGATGTTTTGGCGATGTGGTCGATTATCACTTTGAGTTTTGGAATTCAAAGCGGATTTTTTTTAAATTTGATGCAACTTCCACAGATCATTACGCAAGGGCAACTGGATTACTATTTGAACCTACCACGTCCGGTACTGCCTCATCTGGCAATGAGCAAAATTAGTTACACGAATCTGGGAGATATGGTTTTTGGTTTGGCGATATTTTTCCTAATTGATGATATTTCGATTAAAAAATTCATTATTTATTTAATTGTGGCTGTTTTAGGCTCATTAATTTATGCGGCTTTCATTATTCTGATAGGCTCCTTAAGTTTTTTTATTGGAAACTCTGATAGCATCTCAGCGAATCTACTGAATGCATTGGTGCACTTTTCCACCTACCCAACAAAGATTTTTACTGGTTGGACGCGAGTGCTGTTGTTTACGGTCATTCCTGCGGGCTTTTTATGTGAGGTGCCAGTCGAACTTTTGAAAAATTTTAACTGGAACTCGTTTATTTTGCTTATGAGCGTGGCTATCGGTCTTTTCGGTGTTGCTATAAAAATATTCAATATCGGCTTGAAAAGGTACGAATCTGGCAATATGCTCACCATGAAAAATTAATCGAATTTGAAAACTTAGAAATAGGAGATCTCTGTGCAGACTCAAGAAATTTTACCTCAGTGGGACAACTCGACCGAATACAAAGGCTTTCAAGCCGAAGATTTTAAGACGGACGTGCAATATGTGCAAAGTGGAGTCAAACAAATAAAATCGGTTATCAATGATTTCAAAGGATCTTTTCCAAAAGTAAATGATCCCGCTGACGAAAAATTTGTGAAGGCATTGCAGGACATTATCGGGCTTAACACCGACGTCAGTAAAATTCTGTATAACTTAACTGTTTTTACCGGCTGTGAACGTTCATTAGATGCAACCAACACAGAAGCAATAAAAACGGAATCTAATTTAAATGTGTTAAAAGCGGATTTAGAGGCCACTTTGAACCCTTTAACTCTATTTGTTTCTAGGACCACTGATGATAATTTTGCAAAGGTAATGAATTCTGAAAAAACAAAAAGTTATTTATTTAGTTACCAGACTTTAAGAACTCAAAAAGATTTCTTACTTTCTGAAAGTGAAGAAAATTTGATTTCGCGCCTAAAGGCAAATGGACATGGCTCTTGGGGCGATCTTTATATGGCGATTTCCGGTACAACAAAAATGGACATTACCTTAAACGGAAAAACGGAGTCTTATGGGGTTGCCCAGGCTTCGGCGATGACTCGAAACTCTGACGAACCCACTCGTAAGGCGGCTTGGGAAGCTTTGCAAAAAACTTGGACCGACCATAAACAAGCGGCTGCGATGATTTTAAATTCTTTGGCCGGATGGAGACATGAAATCAATAAAAGTCGTTCGCATACAAAAACGACAGATTTTTTGGATCAGCCCCTTTTTAATTCTAGAATTAAGTCAGAGACATTAACGGCAATGATGGAAGCCATTTCTGATAATAGGCTAGCAGTACAAGCGGCCGCCAGAAATATGGCAAAACTAATGGGCAAAAAACAATTAGACCCTTGGGATCTGTTAGCGCCTGCACCTATAAAATCCAGCAGTCATGTTCCTTTTAAAGAAGGATTCGAACAAATTAGAAACAGCTTTACCGCGGTTGATAGTAAAATGGGCGAATTTGCCCAGATGATGTTAGATAAGAATTGGATTGATGCTCGCGTCCTTCCGAACAAGGCCAACGGTGCTTACTGCACTGGATTTGCTAAAACCAACTCACCGCGCGTTTTTCAAACCTATATGGGTTCTTCACAGGATGTTTCGACTTTGGCTCATGAATTGGGGCATGGATATCATTCGTGGGTAATGCGAGACATGCCTATGATTGAACAAGAATATCCAATGACCTTGGCTGAAACCGCCAGCATCTTTGCTGAAAATGTTCTTTTTGATTACCAAATTTCGCATGCGAAAACCAAAGATGAAAAGTTAGATGTTCTATGGAGTTTAACCGAAGGTGCGGTTTCATTACTGCTTAATATTCCGACTCGTTTTGAATTTGAAAAGAATTTCTATGAAAAACGCAAACAAGGTTTCGTTAGCGCTGATGAGTTATCTGAATTGATGCAGGCCGCTTATACGCATTGGTACGGAGACAGTATTTCTGCTCCGGATAAAATGTTTTGGGCCACAAAATTGCATTTTTCCATTGCAGAAGTTAGTTTTTATAATTTTCCTTACTCTTTTGGATATTTGTTCAGCCTTAGCATCTACGCTCGTAAAAACGAGTTAGGCGCTGGCTTTAGCAAAAAATATATCGAGATTCTAAGGGATACAGGCATTATGTCTGCTGAAGATTTAATCCAAAAACACTTAGGTGAAGATATCACTAAGAAGGAATTCTGGCAGAAGAGCATCAATGTCGTTCTTGCACAGATAAATGAATTCAATAAACTTTAATCCTTTTTCAATCTCGAATTAAACTGCGGAGTTAACTATTGACTCCGCTGTCATCGGCGCACCGAGTCCGAGGCCGGTGCTCATCCCTGACTTGTCGTCGACCTTGAGGAGCGCGAGCGTCGGGTCGAGGCCGAAGTGATGCTGCC
>JAYVAZ010000210.1:0-7463 GCA_043750675.1 Pseudobdellovibrionaceae bacterium
CAGGTCTTGGCGTCTACGCGCTCGGGCGCCAGCTCACGCTTGCGGTGGATAGGAGCGCTGACGCGCCGCAGAAACTCTTTCGTGCTAATGTCGTTGCGATGACGACAGCCGGAATATGGCTGATTCACCCCCTCAATTTGACCGGCGTGCTGTACATCGTTCAACGTATGACGAGCCTTGCAGCCCTCTTCACTTTTTTTGCGCTTGCGTTATACATACTTGGCAGGCGGAAGACGCTGGAAGGCCATCACACACAAGGGCTAATGCTGATCATCGCTGGTGCCGGCCCGATGACAGGGCTTGCGTTAATGAGCAAAGAAAATGGAGCCTTGACCCCTTATTTGATGCTGTGCATTGAGATAGTCGTATTCCGGTTTGCCAGCGCCCATAAAGGCACGCGTGTTTTTCTCTACGCGTTTTTCTCCGCCGTAGTGCTCATTCCCGTTGTGGCGGCGGTAATGAATTTTGAGCGGATCAATTCCTATATATCTGCAGCTTATCTGCAACGAGAATTTTCATTGATGGATCGGCTGCTAACGCAGCCCCAAGTGTTGGTGTTCTATCTGAGAATGCTTCTGTTCCCCAATGCGGGTGCGATGGGGATCTATCACGATGACTAAGTACGTATTAGAAAAACAGTTAATGGTACTGACGAAAGACCTCGTTTGTGTGTATTCCGAAGTGGAAAACATATTTACGCGCAAATCGTAAATGACGTTGTTGGAAAGACTCTAATGACAGCCTCTTCTTTAACAGTTGACCAAAAAAAATCTGGTAAAGATATGGCCAAACATGTAGGTGCGAAAATCGCTGAAATGGCAAAATCGAAAAATATCAGTAATGTTGTTTTTGATCGTAATGGATATTTATATCACGGAAGAATTCAAGCTTTGGCTGAAGGCGCTCGTGAAGCTGGATTAAATTTTTAAGGAGAATGTTACGTGGAAAAAAATACTTCAGAATTTGAAGAAAGAGTTGTTGCTATCAACCGTGTTACTAAAGTTGTTAAGGGTGGTAGAAGATTTTCGTTTGCAGCTCTTGTAGTAGTAGGAAACAAAACTGGCGAAGTTGGTTTTGGCACTGGTAAAGCCGGTGAGGTTCCTGAGGCGATTGGTAAAGCTGGTCGCGCAGCTAAAAAATCTTGCCGAGTAATGACCTTAAAAGATGGCACTATTCCGCATGAAGTAATTGGAAAATTCGGAGCGGCTAAGGTGGTAATGAAGCCAGCGGCTGCAGGAACTGGTGTTATAGCCGGTGGTGCGGTTCGTGCGGTTTTAGAATCTGTAGGCGTTAGAGATATTTTAACAAAATGTATTGGAACTAGAAATCCTCATAATGCGGTAAGAGCTACCCTTGATGGATTGAAACAGTTGAAACAATTAAAAAGTTCAAACTAATTTATTGGGGTTTTTATGGCGAAAAGTTTTAAAGTAACATTAAAGAGATCTTTGATTGGTTGCACCCAAACTCAGAAATTAACGGCAGAAGCTATGGGATTACGAAAAATTCGTCGTTCTATTGTTATGACTGATAATGCAGCAAATCGTGGGCAAATCCTTAAAATTCAGCATCTGGTTGAAGTAGAAGTTCAGAGGTAATTATGTCGTTATTAGCAACATTAGCTCCTAAAGAGGGCTCAACTCATTATCAAAAAAGATTAGGTCGCGGACGCGGTTCTGGTCTTGGTCAAACTGCTGGTAAGGGCCATAAAGGTCAACTTGCTAGATCTGGTGGCGTGAGCCGTCGGGGTTTCGAGGGTGGTCAGACTCCTTTGATGCGTCGCCTTCCAAAATTCGGTTTTAGCAATGCAATGTTTGAAACTAAATATTCCGTTGTTAATGTTGAAAGTCTGTCTGAAATGACAGGCGAAGTAACTCCAGAAACTATGAAGGCAGCTGGTTTAGTAAAAATATTCCCAGTAAAAATTCTTGGTAATGGCAAGTTAACAAAGGGTCTTACTGTTAAGGCTCACAAATTCAGTGCTTCAGCGCAAAAAGCGATTGAAGCCGCAGGTGGAAAAGTAGAGGTTGTGAAATAGTGGCGAACCCAGACATTTCAAAGAATAACGAGTTAGTAAGAAGGATTTTATTTACTCTAGCCATGTTGGCTATATACCGAGTTGGCGTACACGTACCCACTCCTGGAGTAGATAGCAGTGCAGTCATGGCATTTTTCCAAGCGCAGAGTGCTGGAATCTTTGGACTGTTTAATACTTTCACTGGGGGAGCGCTTTCACAATTTAGCGTTTTCGCATTGGGAATCATGCCCTATATCTCGGCTTCAATTATTTTTCAGTTATTAACTTCAGCAATTCCTTATTTAGAACAGTTAAAAAAAGAAGGCGAACACGGCCGTCGCAAAATCAATCAATACACTCGTTATGCAACGATCGTATTGGCGGTTGTGCAAGGTTACGGAATCAGCACTTATTTATTTAATTCTACTGCGCCGGATGGACGTTCTTTGGTGACGGCTCCATTGGTAGGTTTTTTACCGTTTAAATTAATGACGATTGTTACGCTTACTGCGGGAACAGCCTTTATTATGTGGTTGGGTGAGCAAATCACTGATCGTGGTATTGGAAATGGATCAAGTTTGATTATCTTCACGGGTATCGCTGCATCTATTCCAAATTCAGCTATGAAGTTGTTAGAGCTAGTTCATCAAGGACAAATGAATGTAGTCGTTGTTTTAGTTCTACTGGCTATAATGGTAGCAATTATCGCAGGTGTTATTTTTATGGAAGTGGGCCAGCGGAGGATTCCTATCCAGTATTCTCAACGTGGAGCTGGAATGCAGTCAATGACCGCACCTTCTAGTCATTTACCAATTAAGATTAACTTTTCGGGAGTTATCCCACCGATTTTTGCCAGTTCACTACTAATGTTTCCGGCAACAATGGCTCAGTTTTTACATGTGCCTTGGTTAAAGACTCTGCAAGATTCTTTAAATCCTTCAGGTACCATTTATAATATTTTATTTGTTTCTTTCATCGTGTTTTTCTGTTTTTTCTATACTGAAATCGTATTTAATCCGATTGAAGTGGCTGAAAATTTGAAAAAATATGGTGGATTTATTCCAGGCGTAAGAGCGGGAAAAAGCACTTCTGACTACATCCAAAACGTATTGGATAAAGTTAATGTTGGTGGTGCTATTTATCTAAGTATCATTTGCGTATTGCCAGGTCTTTTAATCAATTTAATGAATGTTCCTTTTTATTTCGGTGGAACTAGTTTATTAATTTTGGTGGGTGTGGCACTAGATACAACTCAGCAAATTCAATCTTATTTGATTACTCAGAAGTACGACGGATTTCTTAAGGGAGCTAAAATTAGAAGTAGGAGGGTACAATATTGAACATTGTACTCTTTGGAGCTCCCGGTGCTGGTAAAGGTACCCAGTCCGTTTTTCTTGTTGATCGCTTAGGTTTTTTTCAAATTAGCACGGGTGACTTGTTCCGTGCTGCCATAAAAAACAAAACTTCTTTAGGCCAAAGGGCCCAGGTTTTTATGGATAAAGGTCAGCTGGTTCCGGACGATATCGTTATCGGAATGGTTGAAGAAGTCTTAACTAAAAATCCAAATAAGAGTTTTATCCTAGATGGCTTTCCAAGAACAGTAGCACAGGCCGATGCATTAGGGACAATGCTGAAGTCACGTTCTCTGGATATTGGTAAAGCGATTTTTCTTGAGGTAGCAAGCGAGGAGCTGCTTTCGAGACTGACAGGACGTAGAGTTTGTAAATCTTGTGGGGCTGTATATCATATTCTGTCTAAACCTACTGCGAAAGCAAGCGTGTGCGACAATTGCGGTGGGGAAGTCATTCAGAGAACGGATGATAAGGAAGACGTGATATCTACAAGACTTAAAGCATATGAAGATAATACATTTCCTCTTAAAGAATATTATAAAAAACAAGGCAAGTATGTCGAAGTGGATGGAAGCCGACAACCAGAAGATGTGTTTTTAGCTATTAAGGGAATTTTACACTAACCCGTAAAAATCTATTAAACAGTGCTGGACAAGGCATTTTTGGGGTGTTACTTTTTGCCGCTATTTACAAACTAGCAAATTAACTAATTTTGCAGGGAATTTTTATGAAAGTAAGACCGTCTGTTAAAAAAATCTGCAACAAATGCAAAGTGATTAAACGCAAAGGCGTTATACGCGTTATTTGTGAAAACACTAAACATAAGCAAAGGCAGGGATAAGGTATGGCACGTTTAGCTGGTGTTGATTTACCCCGTAATAAAAGAGTCGAAGTTGCATTGACTTATATTTTTGGAATTGGCCGACCAAGAGCGAAAGTAATCTGTGAAGAGGTAGGAATTCCTCTGACTTTACGTACTGAAGCATTGACTGACGATATGATCGCGAAAATTCGCGCCATCATCGAAGGAAAATTTCGTGTAGAGGGTGATTTACGTCGTGAAACTGGTTTGGCAATCAAACGATTAATGGATTTGAACTGCTATCGTGGCATTCGTCATCGTAAGGGTTTACCTGTGCGTGGTCAGAACACTCGTTCTAATGCTCGTACTCGTAAAGGTCCTAAGAAGACGGTCGCGAATAAGAAAAAAGCCGTTTAATAACTAAAATTTTGAGCGGAGAAAATATTTAGAATATGGAACAAAATAAAGATAAAAAAGTTACTAAGAAAAAAATTAAGAAAAATATCCCAACAGGACTTTGTCATGTGAATGCCGGTTTCTGAAACGTAATCGTAACATTAACTGACCACGGTGGTGATACCGTTTCTTGGTCGTCTGCCGGTCATTTAGGGTTCAAAGGATCTCGTAAAGGGACTCCATTTGCAGCTCAAGTTACAGCTGAAGATGCTTGTAAAAAAGCTATGGACGCTGGAATGAAATCAGTAGACGTATATTTGAAGGGCCCAGGGGCAGGACGTGAGCCAGCTATTAGAGCTATTGCCGCCACTGGAATGAAGATTAACAGTATGCAGGATATTACACCCGTTCCACATAACGGCTGTCGTCCTCCAAAACGTCGTCGAATTTAAGAGGTAATTTGTGAGTTGTGTTAATTCGAGTGTATGTAAATTATGTCGTCGTGAAAACATGAAATTGTTTTTAAAAGGTGATCGTTGTTATTCTGATAAGTGTGCGTTCGAAAGACGTCCTTATCCTCCAGGACAACATGGTCAGTCTCGTCTAAAGTTTTCTGAGTTTGCTTTACAGTTACGTGAAAAGCAAAAAGCTAAACGATACTACGGTGTCGCAGAAAAACAATTCCGTCGCTATTTTGATATGGCTGATGGATCTAAAGATGTTACTGGTACGGCCCTTTTAAGGCTTTTAGAAACCCGTTTGGACAACGTTGTCTATTCATTAGGTTTTGCAAATTCTCGCCGTGAGGCACGCCAGCTAGTTGGTCACAATCATATTCTTGTGAACGGTAAGCGAGTGAATGTTGCAAGCTTTATTGTCAGCAAGGGTGATGTGATTGAAGTCGCACAAGCTAGTCAAGAGATGAACAAAGTTATGGGAGCTGTTCAATCAGTTGCTCGTCGTTCTGTTCCTGCTTGGTTAGATGCAGATCATGGAAATTTTAAAGGTACTGTTAAAGATGCTCCTACAAGAGAAGAAATAACATTGCCAGTAGAAGAAAACATGATCGTTGAGTACTATTCACGTTAATAATAAAAGCTTCCCGGGAGAACAACTATGCAAGAGCACTATTATAAATTTTGGAGAGAACTTATCAAACCCAAAGGTTTTGAGGTTGATAAAGAGTCTCTTCGAGATGATTTCGCTAAATTTACCATCAAGCCCCTTGAAAGAGGTTTTGGTGTTACCTTAGGAAATTCTTTAAGAAGAATTTTACTAAGCTCTATGATGGGATCTGCAACTTCTGCAGCCAAGTTTGAAGGCGTTTTACACGAATTCACAACTATTCCAGATGTATTAGAAGACGTTACTGATATTATTTTGAATCTTAAAGAAGTTCGTTTCCGCCAATACAATTCAGAGCCTCAAACTTTGAAAATTGTAAAAAAAGGTCCGGGAAAAGTAACTGCTGCTGACATTCAAACTAATGACAAAGTCGAAGTTTTAAATCCCGAGCAACATATTGCAACTTTGGGTGCAAATGCCAGTTTTAACGCTGAGATTATTGTTACTTTCGGTCGCGGCTATGATGCTGCCGAACATCGTAATATGGATTTGCCAATTGGCTTTATCGGTGTGGATGCTTTACACAGCCCTATCCGTAAAGTTAACTACACAGTATCAAATGCTCGTGTTGGTCAAAGAACAGATTATGATGCCTTAACTATGGAAGTTTGGACTGACGGTTCTTTGAAACCAGATGAAGCTGTAGCTTTAAGTTCAAAAATCTTGAAGGAACAACTTCAGATTTTCTTAACTTTTGATGAAGCTATGGAGCCAGCTGAAGATTCTAAAGATCATCGCTCTCCAACTTTAAATGAAAACTTATTCAGATCAGTAGATGATTTAGAATTATCAGTACGAAGTGCTAACTGTTTGAAAAATGCAAACATTAGATACATCGGTGAATTGGTAGTTCGTTCAGAAGCTGAAATGCTTAAAACTAAAAACTTTGGTCGTAAATCGTTGAATGAAATTAAGGAAATCCTATCAGAGATGGGTCTTGGTCTTGGAATGAAGATCGACGGCTGGCCTCCTGTAGGATGGGATCCAAACATCCCTCCTGTTTCTAAACGTGAACAACAATAATTAATAGGTACAAGTCATGAGACACAGAAGAAGAGTCAAACATTTTAGTCGTAAGTCAGGCCCTCGTAAGGCTTTAATTCGCGGCCTAGTAGTATCTTTGGTTGAACACGAAAGAATTTCTACTACGGTTGATAAGGCAAAAGAGTTACGTAGACACGTTGAAAAAGCGATTACCCTTGGTAAAAAAGGTGATTTAGCTACTTTCCGTTTATTACTTTCTCGTATTGCTAACGAAGATACAGCTTCTAAAATCGTAAAAGATTTAAGCCCAAGATTTCAATCTCGTCCTGGTGGTTACACTCGTATCATCAAAATTGGTCGACGCCCTGGCGATACAGCTGAAATGGCGTTTATTGAGTTTGTTGATTACGATTACACTAAGTCTGAGACTACTAAAGCAGCAAAAGCACTTAAAGGCGAAGGCAAGAAAGATGCTAAAACTGTTAAAGCGGATCTTAAAGAAAAAGCACAAACTTCTAAGCGTATTGCGAAAGCACATGCGGCTAAGAAGAAATCTGTGGCTAGAATGCAAAAAGCTTCTAGAAACTACAACAGAGATTAAATTATTTTTTAAAAATTTATATGATCGCGCAAATTGCGAACGAATCATCACGAAAGCCCGACCACAAGTCGGGCTTTTTTTTATCAAAAATAGGTTGCATCTAACCTGTCGGTTATTAGGATAATTAGATATGGCAAAATATCTAAAGGCCTTGTTGGCCAGTCTTATCGTTGGTTTATTATTCAC
>JAYVAZ010000211.1:0-2404 GCA_043750675.1 Pseudobdellovibrionaceae bacterium
ATCAGAAGAAACTCTTCGCTCGCCAGGCTGAAGTCTATGCCGGCTATACGGCCTACACCGACAACGAGATCGGCCGCGTGATCCAGCAAGTTGAAGACATGGGTCAACTCGACAACACGCTGATCATCTACATTGATGGCGACAACGGCACCAGCCCGTGCAAATTTCCGGAACTGGGACCTACGCCGATAGTTATTTTGATTCCGTATCAACAACAACGACTTCGAATAATTTGGATGTAGTGAAATCGAAGTCGCATATTCCCGGCAAACTAACAGTAGGGATTGCTTGGGAAAGACCTAATTTTCTTATTTTATCCGCCGATGTTACGGCCTATCAGCCGCTTTCGTATGATGATATCGATGACCCTAGATTCGCCGAAAAAATTGAAAATTTAGCCGTATATAACACTAGTTTCGGTGCAGAGTATTTTTTCAACGATTGGTTGAAATTCCGCGGTGGGGTTTTTACAAATTATTCTTCACATCCTTATCCTGATATTTCTAAAACTTATGGACAGGGAGATCAGGTTAATCAATTTGGATTCAGCGCTAATGCCGCATTAATTTCAGGTAACATTCAATATACCTTCGGCGGTTATTATACTGGCGGAAAAGGGAAAAGTACGCAGCGGATCGATCAGACTAAGCAGCTGATAGATAAAACCCAGCATATTTTTACTATGCTAGTAGGTACTTCTTACGCCTTTTAATTGCGTTTCATAAAGCCTATACCGTCCTGAGTGTCCTATTTTGAGACAGGACTTTACAATCTCAAAATTTGACGTTTTACTGTTAGTAGGGGTTCGCTCAGGGGGGTTCAATGGCAAGGGTTACTTCGAAAAAGCTAGTTTCATTGTTTGCTTTTTTTATACTTATGATTGCGGCCTTGGCGTTTCAAAATTGTTCGCAACCTAAAAAAGAAACTTTTGCTGTTCAAGAAAGTAATGTTCCCACCGGCGAAATGAAGAACTGCTATTTTGATGGGAACAAATACGAAGAAGGACAGTCGGTCACGGCCTATTTAGTTTCTTCGGTGCCAACTGGTAACACTTGTACGCAGGAATCTCGTATCTGTCATTCGGGTGCATTCTCAGGAAGTTTTTCTTACGCCGGATGTAGCGTCGGCGGAACATCACTGTGTATGTTTAACGGTCACTCTTTGGCGCATAATTCCAGTGTAACCGCCTATCAAAATTCAACGGTCCCATCGGGTTCGACTTGTGCCAGTCAAACACGTACTTGCGATAATGGTGTGTTGAGCGGTTCTTATAACTACGCCACTTGCGCCGTTGCGGCAGCGCCTAGTTGTTTATTTAATGGCCAAACAATTGCCAGTGGCCGGCCAGTTACGGCCTATCAAAGTTCTACCGTGCCTTCGGGAAGTACCTGTGTTTCCGAATTGAGAACTTGTAAGGAAGGAAGTTTAAGTGGAAGTTATTCTTTCGGTTCTTGTGTTGTTAATGGACCACAAGCCTGTTTATTTAATGGTAGCACCATTGCCAGTGGATCATCAGTTGTTGCTTACTCAACTTCAAACGTAAACTATAATAATCAGTGTATTTCCCAAGTGCGAACTTGCAGTAATGGGGTTTTGTCCGGAAGTTACACTTATGCAAGTTGTGTTGTTAATGGCGGGAGTGCCTGCATCTTTAATGGTTCAAGTATTGCCAATGGAGAAGCAGTCACAGCGTTTTTTGCATCTTCCGTTTATAACGGTCAGTCGTGCACTTCGGAAGTGCGGACCTGTATGAATGGAAGTCTTTCCGGTTCGGCAAACTTTCCGAGTTGCACTGTACAGCCACCAGCGAATGGAAGTTGCCCGGTAAATACGACGTATACGGTTGATATTTGCACGACAGGATCTTATCCGTTCCGAGCCTTAGTATTAAATGGTGACTGCTCGGGAGTGAATGGTACTTGGACTTACACGGCGCCTGCTAATGGCGAAGTTAATTTTGCCTTTTATAGTACCTGTGGTTCCTTCCGCACAACTCGAGCATTAACCTCAGGGGAGTCGGTGAATTTACTGGCTAGGACCAATTGTTATGGCAGTTCAGATGGTGGGTCTACGGTTTATCATTTTATTGATTCCATTAAATGCGTAAATGGCAAAATTGTGAATGCCGTTACGCGCGGAACTTGTGATCCGGCAGGATCTTCATATGGTTATTGCCAACCTTCTAATGGTGGCGGCGGTGACGGAGACGGTAGCAACTAAGTCTTTTTTCCGATTTTATAAGAAACTAATTTTTGCCCACGCGGAGCTTTTTTAGCGGAAGCTGAAGTTCTGTATGGAGACTTCGTCACTGTAATCTGCTGCTGACCATTCTGTCTAGGTTTTGCTTCCAAACTTTCCTGTAAAGGATTGGTCAATAAAACCGTTAGTAATAATGCCGTCACGG
>JAYVAZ010000212.1:0-14689 GCA_043750675.1 Pseudobdellovibrionaceae bacterium
TATTTACCACCGGCGGTTTTAATGAGATCTTTTTTTCGATCGGTGATTTTTAAATGGCCAGAACTAGTTAGTTCGCCAATATCACCAGTGCAGAACCAACCATCCTTAAAAGCTTCTTTTGTGGCTTCTGGATTTTTATAATATTCTTTCATTACCTTTTTGCTTTTTATTAAAATTTCGCCGTCTTCGGCGATTTTTATTTGGGTATCGCCAATCGGGATTCCCACGGTATCTAGACGAAAATTGTAGGGGGTATTTACCGTAATTGCGGCTGTCGTTTCGGTCAAACCATAGCCCTGACAAATCATTACGCCGCAACTGTAAAAAAAACCGGAAATTTTATCTGATAGGGGAGCGCCCCCACTAATTGCAAATCTTAGTTGCCCACCGAAGGCCTCTTTGACTTTGGATAGAACTACTTTTTCTGCAATTTTGTACTCCGCAAAAAGACGTAGTGGAATGGGTTCAGCTTTTTCTTGGTAACTGCTGACTTCTTTTGCTACTTCTAAGGCTTTGTTAAAGAGAACTCTTTTTATTTTTTGATTTTCCATCGCAGTCCAAATTGCAGAATAGATCTTTTCGAAAATTCGCGGCACCGACATGAAAAATGTGGGTTTAACATCAACCAAATTATCACGAATTTTTTCCAAACTTTCCGCAAAACAAATTTCGTAGTGGTACAGGGGTTGAGCCCAATGTTCGATTCTTCCTAACACATGCGAATAGGGTAAGAAACTCAATGATCGGTCATTATGGTCAACTTTAAACAACGAAAAGGCTTCGGTGATTTCGCTCATAATTTGTTCGTGAGTTAAAACCACACCCTTGGGTATGCCAGTGGTTCCCGAGGTATATACGATAGTCGCGGGGTCCGATAATTGAATGGAATTACAGTTGTTGGCAAATAATTGAGAGTCCTGCTGACGTAATGTTTCACCGTAGATGCAAAGTTCATTCAAAGCAATGTTGTCTTCATCTAAAGGGTCTAAAATTTCGAATACAATTAATCTCTTTAAATCGGGACATTGATCTTTTATTGAGGAAATCATTTGTGCCATTTTTTTATTTTCAACAAATATGATTTTTAATTGGGAATTCTGAATGATGAACTTTATTTCTTCAGAAGTACTCGTATGGTAGATTGGTACAGTGATCGCCCCAATAGACAGGATTCCCCAATCCGCGGCGGCCCATTCGTAACGAGTTGCCGAGAGAATTCCGACTCGATCGCCTTTTTCAACATTTAGTTTTTTTAATCCTAAATGAATTTTTTCAATTAAATCTTTATATTCTTTAAAATTTAGTGATTGCCAAGTTTTGAATTTTTTAAAACGAATTGCGTGATTCGATGGAATATTCACTAGTTCGGGCAATAGGGAACACGCAGTTTTTTGCATACTTTATAGAGAATCTTCGTCTACAGTAGAGTTTTTCTGCCCTGATCTACTAGGACCAGGACCTTGTGGTTTCACTGGTACTGCTGTAACGGGTTTTACAGCCGCCGCATTCGGTGCCGGGGCAGCGGTATTTCCTAAAGTTAACACTAAAGTTTTTCTTTCATTTTCTCTTACTGAAACAACCTGTTCGGCGGTCAAACCCGAAAATGGATTGTAAACTTTGATTCTGGATTCCAGACCGGCTGGAATGCCAAAGTCTTTGATCGGCGGAGATTGATCAATACGTTTTTCATTTACAGTAATAACGGGATCGCTGCCTTCATTTCTTAATATAAGGGTTACGTATCCCATCGGTGGAACCGGATCTAAATTCGCACGAAGGTTAATTGTTGGGTCAATCGCCTTTTGCGTGATTTCGTAATTCAGATAACCAGACCGTTTTAGCATTACTTTAAATTCTTTGTTGGTTGGAACATTAATTGAGCCCGGAGTCATATAACGAGTATCTTCTCCGTCAATAAAGATGCGTGCGCCGGAAGGATCACTAACGATCGAAACTATCGACATACTGATAGCACTTGCGGACTGCGTATTAGTTTTACTGCTTTGGTCAATATGCTCTAAAATTTGATCAACCTTATCATTTTTAACGATTTGATCAATAGGTTTGGTTTTGTATTTTTCAACGTAATATTCAATTTTTTCTTTGGCAAAAATGGTGACTGTTGCACCAAATTTTCGGTTTAATTGAAATCCAGTTACGGCGATAATTAAACAAGTCACTGCATAGACGATATGTTTCGTATAATCAGCAGCGCGTTTAATTTGCGACTGAGTTTGCATTGGTGGCACAAAAACGCCGGTACTAGTAGCGGTATGAAAACCTTGTCCCGGAATTCGACGAGTCATGGTGTTGGTTTCGTGTTGCTTCAAATCGCTTAAAGTAATTTTATCGCGAATGTTCATGTCAATAACGAATTCCGCATTACCTACAGAAGTCGAAGCGGCTCCTAATAGGCCTGCTGTTACATTACTAGAAGTATTTGTTGCAGTTACTGTTGCAGTAACAGTGTGGTCGTCGTTTTCAATTGCCTTGATTTTAGAAAATTCAACTAATTTTTTACGGTTTTCCAAAAACATTTGGGAAAAAGCCGACTTCATAAATACGCTAAAATCATGCGCCGAAAAGTCCGGGTATTGCGTATTTAAAAATCGATTTAAATCACGATGGAAAGAAGCAGATGTTTGGTAACGTAACGATCGATCTTTTGCTAAAGCTTTGTTACAAATTCTTTCCAGTTCCGGCGGGATCGAAGGATTCATTTTTCTTAAACTTGGAATTTGGCATTCGCGAATTTTTCTTAAGGTTGCGGCTTCACTGTTGGCAACGAATAGGCGATCTTGCGCCAGTAATTCCCAAAGGACCGTGCCTAAGGAAAAAATATCAGTTCTTAAATCTACTTGTTGACCGTCGGATTGTTCGGGACTCATGTAGCCGAATTTTCCCTTAATTGTGCCCGCACGCGTTTGTTCCATTTGCGTTTCGGCCTTGGCGATACCAAAATCTACGATCTTAACTTCGCCTTCGAAACTAATCATGATATTTTGGGGACTCATATCACGATGGGTAATGTTTAACGGTTTTCCGTTTGTATTATCTAAACAACGATGGGCGTGATCCAATCCTGCCGCAACCATATTGATCATGAATACGATTTGGTCCATCGTAAAATATTTATTTTCTTTTTTTAAGTGATTCAGTACTTGTCTTAAATTTTGGCCTTCAACGTATTCCATTGCCAAAAAGAATGCCCCTGCGTGCGTACCGAAATCAAAAATCTTTACGACGTTACTGTGGTTTAGATTTACAACAATTTTGGCTTCTTCTTTGAACATTTCGATAAAGTCGGGATTTTCAGAATACTGGGGAAGGATCCGTTTGATCGCAAGGAAACGAGCAATACCCGCGGCACCAGCTGTTTTGGCTAGATAAACTTCGGCCATACCGCCCGAAGCAATTCTTTCTAGAAGAATATATTTTCCAAAATTTTCTACTTGGCTTTTACTCACTTTTATAAATCCTTACGTAAATTTATTTCGGAAAGGACGGCTAAGTACTAAATAGGACTAGACTTAAAAGTTAGTAACGTCTAGTTTGGTATAATGAAATGGATTGGTTTAACAGGTGGAATAGCTACGGGTAAATCGTCAGCCGCTGCGATAATCAGAGGGCTAGGTTACACTGTAATTGACGCCGACGAGTTGGCAAAACTAGCGGTTCAAAAAGGTTCGGAGCCCTTGACTAAGATCACCCAGGCTTTCGGACAGGACCTGTTATTGTCGAATGGCGAACTAGACCGTTCGAAAATGGGACAATTAATTTTTGCCGACCCCGTTAAGCGTGAAAAACTAGAAAGCATTATCCACCCCTGGATTAGAAACGAAGTTTTAAAACGGAAAAAAGAGTTAGAGGATCTTGGGAACGTAGATTTGGCATTTTATGACGTGCCTTTATTATTTGAAAAAAACATGCGAGGCGGATTTGATTTCGTTGCTTTGGTTTATTGTTCCGAATCCTTGCAATTGGCGCGGTTGATGCAAAGAAATTCCCTGTCTGCCAGTGATGCCCGGTTGCGAATTGCTTCCCAAATTAGTATTGAAGAAAAAAAATCTCAAGCTGATTTTATAATTGAAAACAGTGGGACTATTTCCGATCTGGAAAATGCGGTAAAACTGACGCTAAAAAAAATAAAAATGGCCCCTTAAAACGGAATATTGTAATCAAGTTGGGCCGAATAGCTAAGGCCAATCAATGTGTAACCAACGGATGCTTCCAACTGAAAATGTCTATTTAATTTTAAAAAATCTTCGAAACCGGCGGCTAATTTAATTCCGTATCTTTTAAAACTTACAATCGATCCGAAACTCTCACTAGCCAGGTAGTGTGCCAGTACAGCGATTTTCCAGTAGGGTTCGTTAAACTCGCCAACTGCGAATACTTTTTTGTATCCGAACGATGCCGAAATTTGCTGATTAAATAAAAATAAAATTTGCGGTTCCCATGCAGCATCATTTTTTTGATATAGGGACTGCGTAAGGCTAATGTATTGAGTATTTTCTTGGTCATTTTCATCGTGAATTTTTCCGCCCAGATAACCTAATCCAATTTTGAAGGCTTTATCGTAGATGGAACGAAATTTATATAGAATTTCGCTGGGATCTTTAGCTGCCTCTTTTAAGTCTATGGTTTGCGGCGGAATGATAATCGGTTGATACCCAAGACCATAGATGGGCATAAACAAGGAACTAACCACGACCAAAGTCAAAAATGTTTTGATATTATGTAGACGCATGAAAGAAAGCATAACATTTATTTTTTTAAATATTAAAATAAATTATTCTTTATTTACTGAAAATAGCGGAGTTACCAAATGTTACGAATTTATTTTTTTGCTTTGATCTGTTCGTTTGCGTGGAATTCGTTTGCGGCGGAAAGTCTTCAAAGTTCGATTCATCGAAGTTATCAATCACCTCGGGCATTAGGAATGGGTGGTGCCTTTGTAGCGGTGGCCAATGATTATAGTGCGATTTTTTACAATCCGGCAGGATTGGCTAGACGTGAAGATGGTCAGATCAATTTATCGATGGATATGGCTTTTTCGCCATCTTATTTTACGTTTGCCAACGATGTTAAAGATGTGGCTGGGCAAAACGGTACCGAGGCTGATAAGTTTAAATCGTTTTCGGATTTTTTATTGGACCAATATGGTAAACAGTTTTCACTGCGCGCCGGTCTGTTCGAAGCCTTTTGGGTGCGCCCCAATTGGGGTGTCGCGATTATTCCAGCAGATCTTTCGATTGATATTCAGATTTTAAATCAGTCCGCTCCGGCGATGGATATCCGAACTTACTTGGATACGACCATTGCCTATTCTTATGCTAACTATTTAAAGGGTTATGTCGATGGTATTTTGACTTACGGTGTGACTGCGAAATTCGTCAATCGCGGTTTCGCAAGTAAACAGCTAAACGCTTGGGATATGGTGGCAGATAGCACTATCTTTAAACAAAGTGACTTAAGAGATGGCTATACAATTGATGCTGATTTGGGTGTCTTGTATACTCCGGATTTACCAAGCGATGGCTTCCTTTCACTTTTAAACTTGGCAAAACCTACATTTGGAATGACTATCAGAAATGTTTTGGATTATGGATTTACTAGCAGCTTTGGTCTATTTAATAAAAAAGAAGTGGAAGCTCCAGAAAAACTGCACCGAGTAATCGATTTAGGAACTAAATGGGAATATCCTTCGGTTTGGATTTTCCAAGGTCGTGGAGTGATGGACATCACCGATATCTTGCATCCTAGTTATAACTTCCGAAAAGGTTTACATATTGGTTTTGAATTTGATTGGACGGTGGCTAGCTGGTGGAAAGGTCAATATCGAGTCGGTTTAAACCAAGGATATTTAACCGCGGGGATGTCGGCATTATTTACTTTATTTAATTTAGATTTAGTTACTTACGGGGAAGATATTGGAACGAATAGAAATCCTCAAGAAAACAGAATGTATTTGTTAAAAATGAACGTGGATATTTAAGGATGTTAAAAATGTCGAATAATTATTTAATAAAGGCTTTATTGTTAGGATCACTTTTTTCAGTTTTTACTTCTTGCGCGGAAAAAGACGCCGATAAAATTGGTGATGCCCAACAGTGTATTAACAAAGCGACCAAAACTACTGCCCTAGGTTGCCTTTCGGGAATTAGTGGACTTGATTCCGAGGCATCAAATGCGGTCAAGTGTGCTGCAATGTTTATTTCCGAGGGCCTAAGTGATCCTGCGCGGATGTACCAAATTGTACAAAATGCTTCTCAGGCGGGAAATAATGGCGTGAATTCGGCCTTTGGCGTTTTAGCTTTCCAGGGAGATGATGCTTTAACTAATGCGACAGATGTGACTAAGTCTACGCTGTCTTCAGCCTACTGTCGTAAGTCGAAATCACCGGGTTTAATGTGGTTAAGTTCCTTAACTTCTATTGCTACGACAGTGGCGACGGTAGCAACGCCTCCCTATGATGCTAGTTCTATCCAGTCTGGTATGTTGGCAATTGCTGCTGGTGGCGATCCGGTAGCACAGGCAGCCATAGGTACGGCTGCTGTTACGGCTTATACATCAAACTGTGCCGATGGTGGAGCCCAACAAGACTCGCAGTTCTGTTCAGACTTTGCAGCGCAAATTACCGCCTGTGGTGGTAGTGCCAATGCTGCATGTATTGGTCTGAATTTAGCCACTCAATACGGCAATTAGTAGGGTAGAAAAACAACACTTGATCTAGTCCTAATTCATTGGTCTATGTCCATCCAAGTTTATCGATTTGCTTCTTAAGTTGGCTCCTGGGCCGACCGATAAGTATCATATGGATACACGGAAATCGTATGCATACAAAATAGGGATGTTTTCTTTTTTCTTCTTATTCCCCTTTTGGTTGCAGGCACAAACATTAGAAATCAGAGAATTTTATAATAGCATCCGTTCACAAGGAATGGGTGGTGCTTCCATTGCGGTTACTAATGATGAAACGTCTTTGTTATCTAACCCTGCTGGTTTAGGCAAGTTGCGAGACAGCTTTGGCACCTTAATCGATCCTGAACTTGAGGCCTCCAGCCGTGCGCAGCAGTTTTATAGTAAAGATCCATTTAATCAGCCCACGTCGTTAAAGGACGTTGCCCCTGCAGTGGTGAAATGGCCAGATAAATATTATCACGCCAAAGAACAATTGTTTCCTTCCTATGTGGTAAGAAATTTTGGAATCGGAATCCTTTCCAAAAAAACATTAGATTTATACAATGATCCGGCAACTTCAAAAATTCAGACTTTTTATCAAGACGATTTAGCCTTGATATTAGGTTATAATTTTCGATTTTGGGATGGCCGTATAAAAATTGGTTTCAATGGAAAGATTGTCAATCGCATCGAATATATTAATCCGGCCGTAGACCCTACCGGGGATTTAAGTATGTCAGGGAATGCTTCCGAAGGAACCGGTTTTGGATATGATGCTGGATTAATCCTATCTGCACCTTGGGCAACGTTACCAACATTAAGTATTTTAGCGCACGATATTGGTGGGATGAAGTTTAATGCAGCGTCGGGATTACGTATGACTTCGTTAACTCAACCGGCTGATGTTTTAGGCGATTACGATGCGGCCCCTTGCTTTTTTTCCTATCCACGGAAGTAAAACACGTTCTACTTTGACGTTCGAGTATCAAAAAATTAAAGAGGCTGCAACCTATACCGACAAAACAAAATTTTATCATATAGGTTATGAATTCAATTTGGCCGATTTGTTATTCTTTAGAATGGGTATGAATCAGAAATATTGGACAGCGGGTGCGGAGTTCGCCTCCGAACATGTTCAGATGCAAATTTCTAGTTATGGTGAAGATATTGGTTTAGATGGAGCTTCAAAAGAGGACCGCCGAGTGGCGGTTAAGTTTTCTTTTAGGTATTAAGAGGAAGTTTTATGAGAATTAAAAATTTCAAAAAAAACTTTACGTTGTTTTTAGTGATTCTATTTTCACTAAGCTGCTCGAATATTTTTGCGCCTATCTCGCAAACTGATACGGACAGTGCCAAATATGAAGATGCATTAAAGGCTATCAATGATTCTGATTACGTTGCCGCCATTACTTTAATCGAAAGCACTTCTTCTAGTTTTCGTGCGGATGAAGACGTTATTAAAACATTAGCGGGTGCGTATGCCGGGAAATGCGGTTTAAATTTTATTGAGTATTTTAACAATTTACAAAGCGTGAATTTATCCGGCACGACTTTGTTTCTTTGGTTTATGAATGCCTGGACGGGGGCGACGACCGATAGCGCCGCATGCACCAGTTCGGAAAGTCTAATGAAAACCATCCATGCCACAGTTGCAGGTCGAACCTCTGACGAAAGTTTATTTATGGTCATTTTGGGAATGACCAAAATGGGAGTCTATCTAAATCAAATTGCTGACACCAACGACGACGGGGCAACCGACAATCCACCGTTTGATGGTACAAATTTAGGAAACAGTTTTTGTTCGGCAACCAATATATCTGATGTTCAGATTGCCGAAATTGGAGCCGGGCTGGGAATCGTTTTGGCGAATGTCGGTAATATTAATTCCAGTTTGGGTATCGACTTATCTTCAGTGACTACGGCTTGTAATGCCCTACCCGATCCTTCGGTTTGTCAGATTGAAGATGAAGCTACTTTTTTAGCTTCGCCCGCTTCCTTGTTGGCAATACGGACACTCTTAAATACCAGTGGTGCAGGTATGACTGCGAGTAATAATCCATGTCCGTAAAAATCTTTCTAATACTTTCCTTTTTGACCTTCGGATATTCTCGGACGGAAGCTCGCGAATTAATTCAGCCCATCGAAAGCGTCCGTTCGTTAGGAATGGGTGGCGTTCATATTTACGAAAATGATAATGCTTCAAATATGTTTTTAAACCCGGCCTCGTTGGGATTTACTAAAGGCCTTAATTTAAATGTTTTCGATGTAAATGTTGGTCTGAACGGGTTGGAACTGGCAAACAGTTTAAGCGCTAGTGGTGGAATGTCGGGATTTAGTTCCTTAAGTTCCATGTACGGTACTAATGTTTGGATAGGCGCCAATTACTGGCTATCGTACGCAATGCCTTACTTTGGCGTGGGAATGTACAGCAAAACGTTTACTACTTTTCGACTAAATAATCCTCCTTACCCGAATATGGATTTTACCTTATTTAGTGATACGGCTTATGTTTTGGGCGGGGCACTGCCCCTGGGTCCAGCAATGGCGTTTGGAATAAATGCTAAAAAAATTATGCGTGTCGGTGGATCAGCTACGATTGGTCCTGACGAATTAAGTAGTATTTCCGGAAGCGGACTGACCAGTTACTTTTCGCAATCGGGTTATGCTTACGCATTGGATGTTGGATTTATGATGCAGGCTCCAGTTCCTACGACGCCGACACTATCGGTAACGTGGCAAGATGTCGGTGATGCCCGATTTGTTGCTAATCCTGGAAAAACGGCCCCAGATCATATCGATGACAATTTAATGATGAGCTTAACTGCGCATGGTGATATTCCTTTGTTGGGTTGGGCGGCCGGCTTTGAATATCGACACATCACCGACAGCAAAGAACAATTAGGTAAAAAACTGCATTTCGGTGCCGAGGCCTCTTTGGCTTTCATTGATATTCGCGCTGGCTTTTATCAAGGCTACACTACTTATGGATTAGGATTAGATATGTGGTTATTTCAATTGGACTTAGCTTCGTATTCAGTAGAAAAGGGTGTTTACCCTGGACAAACTTCTGACGGCCGCATCCAGGCCGCCATTTCAGTCAACTTGGGATTTGATCCCGACTTCAAATTGACTGACTTCGGTGGAAAAAAACGTAAATTAAAACAACGTCGTTAATCACGAAGCAAAAGGCCTTGAGCTGTAGGCTCGGGCTAGATTTTACTAAGCGCGATGCGTTCTTTGAACCATTTCAGACAAAACCAGTAGCTGAATATTTAATATTTGCACATCCTCAGGTGTGTCTTGATCCAATTCAACAATCGAGCGAACGTCTTGAAAAAATTGGAAATACTTTTCTTGGATAGCTTGACTGGCTTTGCGACTGACGCTCATCACATTGTAGCCCAGCTTGCTGTATTCAGGCGGGGCGGACAATTGACTTGCAAAGTGAAGTGACCGTTGCAGCCAGTATTTGCGAATGTTCATCAATCCTTGAAAATCTCCGCGAGTGTCAATGTGGTTTGAATTGGGTGTAAATAAACCAAATTCTTTTTTAATAATTTTCATTTTCAGCAAATCTTGTAAGACTTGCTGTTCTTCGGCTAGTGAAATACCCACGGTGCGACTGATGTGGCCGTCGGTATGCCGACCCAGTGATTTATAATCTTTGAGTTCTAAACTACGTAGAACAGCTCCAAGATAAGGATACTTATAGTTCAGTTCTTTTTCTAAAAGCTTCAGCGAATGTTGTGCTTTCAAAGCAGGAATTTCTTCGATGGGAACAAGTTGGCCGATCAATTCAACAAGGACGGGGGTCATTTTATCGATGACGAATAAAACATCTTTCAGTGAAGGACAGGTTTTTCCGGACAGCCAACGACTTAAAATATATCGTGAAATTTTTAAATGCAAGCTCAGCTCGGTCACTTTTTTGCCGCCCAGAAGATGTCGGATGAGATGATCAGATCGCTCGGCGGCGACTTTAAATCCCAAGCTTTTTTGTAAGCTTTTCTTGAGGTCAATTCTGCAGGCAGCTGAAAGTCGTGCAAACTCAGTCCAGGGCACTTGAATTTGTCCACATATCCAACATTCTCGGGGAATCATTTGCTAGGAGGCACTAGCCAACTCACCAATCAACTTTGATGTAAATCGAATGTAAATAATGGCCAAGTTGGTGAAAATCAGATTAACTCGACTAGTTTTCAAAAATTACTTTCGGTTTTGCCAATGAAAAGTTTTTATAAGTACAACTATATGGTTCAGAAAATCTGTGTTTTACAAATACAGCCCATGAACTTTATTGTTTAAGTTCAAATCTTTTGGGAATAGTCGGACATAACTCGTACCACAATTTTCCAATGAAGATAAGTTTCTAAACAAACCTTCATAACAATAGTCGTTCTACTTCCGACCTACACCTATAGGATCATGTGGTTTGATGATCAAGTGGGTAGCTGAAAACTCTCTCACCTTTTCAAATAATAGTCCTTTGATCACAGCAGGGTCGAACTGGCCATATCGTCCACTCGGTGTTTCGTAAGTTAAATATCCTCTGTTTTGGAAGCGGTCCCATTGTTTTTGTGCATCCAGTGTTAAAGTGTCGTTAAGTTCTCCTTTGTAAAAGTCGTCACTAGTCAGAACCAATTCTTTTGTCCGATAGAAGTATTCAGCGACTGTAAAGTACGCCAATGATGCTAAGCCAAGACCCTTGAATTCAGTGTGGGGAAAAGATTCGTGCCCAGTGTTTATTATAATTCTTCCCAATCCCAAGGCGGCACTCGTTTCATAAATTTTTCCCCAAAAAACTTCTTTGCCGTTATAAAATATTCGAACCTGTCCGACATAGCCCCTACCTGGTGAATCGATTGGATCAATATGAATAGCCAATTTTTGAGGGTCCAAATTTTTAGCGACAAGCATCGCTTCGGGATCAATTGCCGTATTGTGAATTTCGTGACACAAAGAGGATGACCAAGCCGTCGCGTGCAAACAGGTTGCAATCGTGATCATGAAAATAAATCGAATCAGCAGCATGTCGAATCCTTGGTCATGAAGTTCCTAAAAATGGCATAGAATGGAGTAAAGTAACCGCCTCGGAAAAGCTATTAGTAGGGACAATAAAAATGGAAACCTCTTGCTTAAAGAAGCAAACCAAAGGCCATCCAACTTAAAGTCAGATTTTTGCAATAGATAAACTATAGATAAATATGACTTATAAAAAGTTATATAATGTATCCTGCTTGCTTATGAATGGCTAAATTGTTGAAAGTTTTGACAACTGTTTAGCTGCTTTTGCTATTCATTTTACTAAGATCCTAGTGAGAACTAGATTGGCCTACAAGGGAAGACTCATGAGAGTGAATTTTACTAAAACTCACGCAATGAACGGCAAGGTAGTCGTCGTTATATTTCTCATTATGTCTACTGTTTCCCAGTTTTTGGCTGCGGCAAATAGTTGTCAATCGGTGCATCTTCAGTCCGCTGTTTTAGGCTTACAAGCAGAGGTCGCCATTCTAACTTTGGATCCAATTAAATTAATGAAAAATCCAATTATTTTAAACCGCGCTGTAGAAATTTATTTAAAACTGAATCAACCGATGTCTGCTTTAGTTCTCTTGGCTAGAAATGGAAGAAAATTAGATGCAAAAAAACTTGAAGAGCAAATTAATAAAGAATTATTAGAATCAAATCCGATTTTGACTAAACTTGATAGGCCCGAAGGGCCGGATGCTTATTCTGGTAATAGTATTGGTAGGACTAAGTCGGGACTCAAAGTTGTATTTCGTACATCTTCGGGTTTTCAAGATTGGACCAGAGAATATGTTGCCTATACTTTAGATAGGATGCTTGGGTTATATATTATTCCTCCCTTAGTTTTAAAAAAATTAAATGGCCAAGTAGGTGCCTTGCAGCTTTGGGCGGAAGGACACCCCTTCCCATTAGAGGTCTATCAAGAGGCTTATAATAGCGGAAATCACAAAGCCCATCCTTATGAGTACGATAGTCACGATGGGAATTCGATTTTTCTTTCACAATTAACAGGAAATGCAGATGCAAATGGTAATAATGTATTACTTGGCCCATCCAGAAGATTAATTGGATTCGACTATGAATTGGGCTTTATAAATTTTAACACTCGTGATCCTTTCGTCTTATTTCCCATCGGGAGTCTTGAGTTTATGAGGCTCATTCCAGAAAAGGATGCATTTTTCGCGGCGAAAAAAATGTCGTCTGGTGACATATTTTCCTTATTTAAAGGTATCCATGAGAAGCTTCGGAATCATGAAATTTGGACTGATAAACATACACCATATAATTCAGATTCTTATATCATTTCAGAATTCACAAATAAGCATAAACAAATAACTTCAAGAATTGAATTTTGGATTAAAGAGGAACTTATGAAACTTAATGATAAAGAGCGTAAAGCCTACATATTGAAAATGTTTAAAATTTCTAAAAATCCAGCACTGCTCAGTTGGATCTAAAGCATTGGAAAAGTCAGCTCCCTTACTGACTACTTCCAGCACTACAATCCCAGCGAGGGTTATGGACCAAAGTTCAGCCACCTTTGTCGTCAACAGGAAGTAAAATTCGATTCGGTTCATAATAAGAAACAATTTGATTTCTCTAATGACAACTGTTGATTTATCCGAAGATATCCCTGGCAGGTGGTGCATGCGAATTTTCATAAAAAAACTATATTGGTATTTCTGTAATCTTAGCTTTTTGAGAATACTATTTTTTTTACCATTAATAATAAATTGCTCAAGTTCAAAAAATGCTACTGATCCTAAAACTATAGATAGTTCGACGGAACAGATCTGGAAGTGGTCCTTGCAATGGGGAATATCTGCACAAACTACTTCTGTTGGATCAATTTCAACTGATACATCCAGTAATGTCGTAGTTATAGGGTCGACTAATAGCGACCTCACCACTTGTTTGGGGAGTGTTGCGACATGTTCAGGATCTTCAATTGGTATCCAGGACTACTATCTTACTAAATTTAACGTAAACGGAATTTGGCTTTGGACCAAACAACTTGGACAATCTAGTAAATCTACATTCGGAGTTTTTTCATCAATGGATGCAGCTGATAATATATACATCGGCGGTTATACAAATGGCAACTTGGCCACTTGCGACGGCATTTCAGCCCAATGTACAGGTGCATCCACTGGGTCAGCGGATGCTATTGTTTCAAAATATGATGAAAATGGCAATTGGCAGTGGACTAAGCAATTAGGTCAACTTGGAAAATATGCGACAGTGACCTCAATGGCAGTTTCGACCAGTGGGGATACATATTTAACCGGACTAACTAACGGCAATCTTGAATCCTGTCTAGGGTCTTCGGTGTCATGTAGTGGAACCTCACAAGGTTTGGTAGATCTATTTGTTATTAAATTTAATTCTAATGGCGATTGGCAGTGGACAAAACAATTGGGGCAAACTGGGAAAACGTTTATCAATGCCCATATTTCTGCAGACTCATCTGGAAACGCAATTATTTCGGGCGCCTTTGACGGAGATATACTTTCTTGTAATGGAATTTCTAGTAATTGCTCTGGATCACCTATCGGAAGTTACGATGGCTTTGTGGTCAAATTTAACGTTAGTGGAAATTGGCAATGGTCTAGGCAAATAGGTGTAAGTTCGCACTCCGTGTTTCCCTATGCTGCGTACACAGACAAGAATGGAAACATCTATGTTTCCGGCGAGACGTCTGGTAATTTACTTTCATGCAACGACAATTTTTCACAGTGCTCTGGAGCCGCTACGGGAAGTTATGATTACTTTTTGATTAAGTTCAATTCAGCAGGGGTTGATCAGTGGACTCATCAACTTGGTTCTGCGGGAAAAACCACTTCCTCCACAAGTGTTCAACTAGATAGTTTTAGTAATGTATTAGTCGCGGGAACGACATCTGGACTTCTCACTGGCTGCTCTGGCAACTCTTTAAATTGTAATGGTGATTCATCTGGTACCACAGATTATTTTATAG
>JAYVAZ010000213.1:0-5715 GCA_043750675.1 Pseudobdellovibrionaceae bacterium
CCAAATCATTCCGCAGCGCAACCGCCACCGGAACATACAGTTCCACGCGGATTCAAGCCATACTTGTACGCAACCGATTTGGCCGGCGCCATTCGAGAACTTAAAAATCCTATCCAGGGTGACATGTCTCGGGAAGTGTTAGTTACCGGGCAAAAATTCTTCGATACAAACTGTGCGATTTGCCATGGCTTTGCTTTAAAAGGGGACGGACCAGTTTCTTTAAAAATGCCTTTGAAACCACCGCCATTAAACTCGGATAAAATTAAAGGTTGGCCGGATGCGCAGATTTTTCACACGATTACGGTTGGTCAGGGTGTTATGGGGCCTTATGCTTCACACATTCCACAGAAGTATCGTTGGCAAGTTGTTAACTACATTCGATTTTTACAAAAGAACAATTAAAGAGGTCTTACGTGGCTACTCAATCACATAAAGAAGAATTACATATTTCAAAATTTGAAGCTCCGCAGTCAATGAAAACGGTGGCCCTAGCGTTCACCGGGATTGGCCTGATAGGATTTCTAGTTGGTATCATCAAAAATCCCGAGGCGATGTGGCCGAATTACTTAACGGCTTTCTTTTTTGTCAGTTGCCTAGCCTTAGGTGGGATGTTTTTTACCGTTATCCAGCACGTGGCAAAGGCCGGCTGGAGTGCGGGTATTCGCCGCCTATCAGAAGGAATGACTTCGTTTTTACCGATTATGGTTGTTGGAAGTTTGGTTTTGATTGCAGGAATTAAATATCTTTATAGCTGGTCCGACGCCGCCGTTATTGCGGAATCTTCGATGGTAGCCGCAAAAACAGCCTACTTAAATGTTCCTTTTTTGGTTGTTAGAATGTTGATTTTTGGAATCGGAGCGCTGCTGTTTGCGCGAAAAATCATCGGAAATTCTTTGAAACAGGATAAAGATGGGGCTGAAGTCTATACTAACCAAAATGTCGGATTCAGTATCGGTTACATTTTGTTTTTTGCCATTTTCTTTTCTTTGTTTTCAATGGATTTATTGATGTCGTTGTTGCCAACTTGGTACAGCACTATTTTTGGTATTTACTGCTTTTCTGGAATGTTCCAATCTAGTTTAGCATTTTTAATTTTGATTATGCTTTACATGCGCAATACCGGACAAATCAAAGGTTACTTTGGCATGGACCATGTTCATGACGTAGGTAAATTTTTAAAGGGCTTCACTGTGTTTTGGGCTTATATTGCCTTTTCTCAGTTTATGTTAATTTGGTACGCTAATATTCCAGAGGAAACAGAATTTTATTTAATGCGTTCGCATGGTGGATGGATGACGGTCTCTATGGCGCTATTAATTTTTAAATTTATAGTTCCTTTTTTGGCTTTGTTACCAAGAGATGCGAAACGGAATACGGTTCATTTAAGTTTAGTTTGTGTCCTAGTGTTGGTAATGCAATATCTGGATATTTACTGGTTAGTATTGCCTAACTTCGAAGGTATCCGTGCGGTAACGGGTTTCTATGAAATCACTCTCCTGATGGGTTTCCTAGGCCTATTCTTATTAACGATGATTCAATTCTTTTCGAAGAATAATATTGTCGCGATCAAAGATCCACGCATGCATGAATCACTGAATCACCACGTCACTTATTAAATTTGTTTTTAAACAAATCTCTACTTGGTTGGGCCTAGCGGTTTTTTACTAGTGCCTGCTTACCACCAAAGGTGCCGCTTCATTTTGGGAATGGATTCGGCATCGTTAAAATTGAGTTCAGATCTAATTTAGATTAACCTAACCTTATCCAACCTCCAGATTTTTTGATCTATTTTTTATTAGAAAAATTGCTAACATTTTGTTTTTTCTCTAACATAGTAGAGAGGAGTAGATTTGAAAACATTGCTTATAGTTGATGACGAAGCCGATATAAGAGAAGTGATCAAAGATACTTTGATGGGCCTAGATTTACATATCGATGAAGCCGAAAACGGTTTAGAAGCTAAAAAATTACTTGAAAAAAGAAGATACGACGCCATTATTTCTGACGTAAACATGCCTAAAATGAATGGAATCGAGTTTCTAAAATACATTCGCTCCGAAAATATTCCGACACCATTTGTGATCCTGACCGCGTATGGGGATAAGGAACTGGTCATCCAGGCACTTAAGTTAGGCGCCTTTGATTTTATTGATAAGCCTTGGGATTTAGAAAACATGGTGCAGACCGTCTTAAAGGCCTTGGACCTGGGACACGAGTTAAACCGCTGGGTCGCAACGGAACAGATAGAATCCCCCCTGGAAAAAGGCACAACAGCGGACGAGTTACGTTTGTTAAAGTCATTGCAGCTTTTGTCTAGAGAAGCCCAAGAATTACGTAAGAAAAACGAAATCAAAAAATAGCTTATACGCCCCAGAAACTTTTTTAACTTGATTTTCAACGCTATTAGACGTAGCTTTAGATCATGTTCCAAATCAATTCGAAATTATCTTTATTATTCACCTTAACGACCACGACAGCTGGCACCGTTACGGTTTGCCAATTCTAATGTATTTCTAGTCCATGCAATACAATTATACGGTGAAAAAATAAATATGGGATCAATCAAAATTTATCTACCAGATCAATCATTTCGAGAATTCGACCACGAACCTTCGGCTTTAGAAGTGGCACAAAGTATTGGCGCAAGGCTTGCGAAAGAAACCCTCGGCGTAAAAATTAATAAATCAAAAGAAGTTGAAGATTTGCGAACGGTTTTAAAAGATGGTTCGCAGGTTGAACTAATTACGACTCGTTCGCCAGAAGCGAATGAAGTCATCCGTCACAGTGCTGCCCATATTATGGCGCAAGCTGTTCAATCGTTGTGGCCAGAAATTAAAGTCACTATAGGTCCGGTTATTGAAAACGGATTCTTTTATGATTTCGATTCAGAGAAAACTTTTACTGAAGACGATTTAGCCGCAATTGAAAAAAAGATGACCGAAATCGTAATTAAGGATTATCCGATTGTTAAAGAAGTCTGGGCTCAAGACAAAGCAGTGCAAACTTTTTCAAATATGAACGAGCGCTTCAAAGTTGAAATCATTCGTGATTTAAAATCTCCTGAAGTGAGCATTTACCATCAGGGCGATTGGTTTGATTTATGTCGCGGTCCTCACGTCCAGAGCACTGGGCAAGTGAAGGCGTTCAAATTACTTTCAGTAGCTGGGGCGTACTGGCGCGGTGATGAAAAAAATCCGATGTTACAGCGAATTTATGCGACTGCGTTTGGGGATAAAAAAGAATTAGAAGCGTATTTGCATCAGTTAGAAGAAGCCAAGAAACGTGATCATCGTAAATTGGGTAAAGAGTTGGGACTATTCATGTTTCATGAATTGGCTCCGGCATCGCCTTTTTTTACTGGGCGCGGAACTGTTATTTACAACGAGTTGGTGAAATACATTCGAGAGCTTTATTTGAAGTATGATTACCAAGAGGTAATTACACCGCAGATTTTCGATATTGAGCTTTTTAAAACCTCGGGACATTATAAAAACTATAAAGAGAACATGTATTTTACAAAACCGGACGAACGCGAATTTGGTTTGAAACCGATGAACTGTCCTAGTCACTGTTTGCTGTTTGCTTCAGAAAAACATTCCTATCGTGAATTGCCTTTACGTATGGCTGATTTTGGACGATTGCATCGTTATGAAAACTCAGGTTCCTTACACGGGTTATCGCGGGTAAGAACTTTTTGTCAGGATGATGCACATATTTTCTGCAGTCTGGATCAATTGAAATCAGAAATTTTTAAGTTTATCGAAATGCTTAATACAATTTATCAAACTTTAGGAATGCCCAATTATAAATTGTTTTTGGCGACTCGTCCTGACAATCGTATGGGGACCGAGGAGTATTGGGATCAGTCCGAAAAAGCATTGGCCGATGCCATAACTGAAATGGGCCTTGAATTTGCTTACCTTCCTGGCGAAGGGGCTTTTTATGGACCAAAATTGGAAATGCATTTTGTAGACGCTATTGGAAGATCTTGGCAAACAGGAACTATTCAGGTGGATCCGAATCTGCCTGAGGCTTTCGATCTAAAATATGTTGGCGAAGACAATAAGGAACACAGACCCATTATGCTTCATCGTGCGGTATTGGGCTCGTTGGAACGTTTTATCAGCGTTTACTTAGAACATACGGCAGGGCATATGCCGGCATGGATGGCACCTTTGCAAGTTTCTATTTTGAACGTGACTGATCGGGTGAACGATTACTGTAATGACTTGAAGAAAACATTATCCGAACAGGGTGTTAGGGTGCAGTTTGATCAAAGAAACGAAAAGCTGAATTACAAAATACGGGAAGCGCAAATGTTAAAAGTGCCTTACATGATCGTCGTCGGGGACAAAGAGGCCGAGCAGGGCTCTGTATCGTTACGCCTGCGCGATGGCAGTCAGCATAATTTTATTAATAAAGATACCGTTGTCCGAACAATTTTGGATGACATTAAAAACCGTCACTTGCAAAGTCAATTTCAAGGACAAACTCAAGGCCTAGGAGGCTCCCATTAACGGACCATTCGAACGTAAAACAGAATTCAAAGGTAAAGGAAATGATCGCGACCGTAAACCGCAAAAAGAAGGTGGTTTAAGGGTCAACCGAGAGATTCGTGCTCCGCAAATTCGAGTAATCGATGATGCCGGACAAATGTTAGGCGTAATGACTGTAATGGAAGCGGTTCGTATTGCTGAAGACAAGGGTTTGGATCTTCTAGAGATCGCGCCTACGGCAACTCCACCCACATGTAAGATCATGGACTACGGTAAGTGGAAGTACGAGAATAAGAAAAAACAAACTGCGGCTCGAAAAAAACAAGTCATTGTTCAAATTAAAGAAGTTCAGTTACGTCCAAGAACCGACCAGCACGACTTTGAAACAAAAATGAAACATGCCCGTCGATTTATTTTGGACGGAGATAAAGTAAAAGTAAGTATGCGATTTTTAGGTCGAGAATTGAGTCATCAGGAACTGGGTTTCCAGTTAATGCACAAAGTGATTGCGACTTTAAATGACGTCGCTGGGCCGGAAGCTCCGCCAAAAATGGATGGTAAGCAATGTTTACTGATTTTGGCTCCCGACGCTACAAAGGTTAAAGATTATTTGAAACTTCATCCCAAACTGGCGCCTACGCCTAAAGACGATGAAGAATTAGAAGACGATGATCAAACCGACGAAGACGACGCCGAATAATTACTGATTTTTCAGAAGCCGGTTTTTGAGATGGGGTCCTAATTGGCCCCATTCCGTGGCAAAGAGTCCCCTGTATAAAGGCTTGCTTTGATAGAAACTCGTTAGTTAAGAGACTCTTTCTTGCATTTAGATTTTAGATCCAAGGAAGAGGACTCAACATGAAAAAACCTGCATTTTTCGAAAACAAAACTACTTTAATTTTATACATCTTAATTTTTGGATCTTTCTTCCTTCAGATTCTACAGGCCGCACCACCCGAACCAGTTTTGCCTGCACCCGATTTAACTCATAAAGTGAAAAATTTTAGCGAAGTCATTGGCTGGCCCAAGGACAAAACTCCTACTGCTCCACCGGGTTTCAAGGTGACTCGTTTTGCCGAGGGGCTAACGGCTCGGCCGAATTGAAATTTGAAACGGCCGCCATTTTTCGCGACCAGATCAGGACGCTGCAACGCATTCTCACCAAGCAATTTGTCGAATCCGGCAGCGAGCGCGATGTCGATGTCATTGCCGCCATTGA
>JAYVAZ010000214.1:0-3570 GCA_043750675.1 Pseudobdellovibrionaceae bacterium
GCTGCCGAAATTGTTTAGTTCTTTTCTTTCGAACTTCTTTTTGCACACTGGCGGCAGCCTTATCCGTTTTTCTCTTTAAAAAATCTTGTTCCCTTTTTAACTTTAAATAGCTTTGCCAACGTTCTTCTTCCACGACACCCGATTGCAAGGCTTTTTGAATCTGGCAGCCCGGTTCGGTTTCGTGTCTACAGTCGTTAAAACGACACTGCAACCGTAAAACTTCAATATCTTCAAATAGCTGCGATAAACCTTCTTCGGCCGACCACAAGGCTAAAGAACGCAAACCAGGGGTATCCATAATCCACGCGCCATTTTGCAACAAATGCAGGGATCGATAACTGGTTGTGTGTTTACCTTTACCATCGTTTTCGCGAATTTCGGAGGTCACCAAAACATCAGATCCTAAAAGGCAATTAGTCAAAGTAGACTTCCCTACACCGGACGACCCCACCAAAGCCACGGTCAGCCCCGGCTGCAAGTACTTCTGTAATGAGTCCAGATTCCAACCTTCTTTTACACTGATGGCGTGAATTTCCAGATCAGGAAACCGCGTTCCCGTTTGATCCAATAATTGGTAAGGATCTTCTGCCAAATCAGCTTTTGTCAGAACTACGACCGGTTGAATTTGGCAAGCCAAAGACATCGATACGTATCGATCCAAACGATTCAAATTAAAATCTTGGTTTAATGCCATAGCGACCAACAAATAATCAATATTAGCTCCCAATTTTTGCAGGTCCTGCGATCCTGCCGCCTTGCGAACTAACAGATTCTTTCTTGGTAGGACTTCTTCAATATTAATCCATTCACCGGGTTGAAGGACTCCCCTAACTAAATCGCCCGTTGTAGGCTTATTTTCTGCTTCTCCTTTTTTTAAGCGACCATTTAATTCTCCCAACCAAGTTTTTACTCCGTCGAGAGTTAATAAAAAATGCTGTCCTCGATCTTCGAGAACTCGAAAATTCATTTCAGTTTCTAAATTCAATTTATACTCCGTACAGTAAGCATTTTAAAATGCTGAAGGCCGCGGTCCCAGTAATGGATGCAACCCAATTAGACTTTCTTCAAATAAGCTAATACCAATTAAGTTTTCACTTATTTTTTTATTTATTTTATTTTTTTATTGAAGCGCTGATTCTAATTTCGAAGAAAGCTTAAAGAAAAAAGAGAGCGCCTAGTTTATATTGAAAATTATTTGATTTCATCGAGCCTCCCTGGTTGATAAAGATAGCTTAATAGATTTGACTAAACAAATCAACCAAAATATTTTTCAGGCCTCGGTTCTAAGGTCTATTTTAGGTTCGGCTAATAAGGCTGGTTCCAATATTTCAAACTCGGGTAGATCACAAAGGCGCATCCAAGCATCGGCAATCTCTGCTTTTTCTGATTCCACCCACAGGTCTTCAAACATGGTTTTAGTCGCTGCGTGCGCCAATGAAGGAAAAGCACCGTCATCAATTTCGCCGGTAGCAACAATGGTTAATGATGACCAAAGTTCCTTAAGCGCCCGGTGATAGCTGGGTTCAAAGAAACGACCTTTTAGTTCGGCCCTTTCCTTTATTTTTTTCGTCGAAAGGGGCGAATCGGCTTCGAGTAATTCCAAAACGTTTCGCGCTTCTCGCATAGTTGGCTGAAACAAAACACTTTGTTTAATTGTTAACAAATATTTAAAAACCGATTTAGAAAAAAAAGTCGCTCGACCGCGGAAATATTTTCCGTAAACCACTTCTTTTGCCGAAGCTAATTGTTCCCGTAAACGCCACAAATCAAACACCCGACCATCGCCATCGTCGTCCCATTCCCAACGCATTTCTTGATCAGGATAAAGTTCGTTCCATAAACTATTGGGATGTTTTGCATTTTTAATTGGGAAAACCAATAAAAAGCCATTCTTCTGTATGGACTTCAGTGCTTGTTGATATTTCATTTCTTTTTCTATAACATGATTTTTTATTTTACACAAACCGAGGAGAACAAAATGAACACCCCGCTACCAATGAAAAGCCGTATCACGGCTGAAAATGTATCAAGGTATGTTGTTGAACAAATCGTGAAGGATTCAGAATTGGAAAATAAATTGCGTCGGGAAACGCATGCTCTTCCTAATGGCGGTATGATCAGCGGCAGCGATGTAGGCGCCCTTCTGGGAATCTTGGCAAAAACCCTTAATGCCAAAAAGGCGATAGAGGTCGGAACTTTTACAGGATACACCGCTTTTAAAATTGCTTCGTCTTTACCTCCGGATGGAAAACTGATTTGTTGTGATATTAATGCAGAATGGACAGCGATAGGCAAAAAATATTGGCAAGAGGCCGGCATTCACAACCGAATTGATTTACGTTTAGCCCCAGCCCTAGAAACATTAAACGCCTTGGTCGCCGACCGAATGTCAGGGAAATTTGATTTTGCCTTTATCGATGCCGATAAAACGAGTTATGATTCTTACTATGAAGTTTGTTTACAATTGCTTCGCCCGGGTGGACTGATTGTTTTGGACAATATGTTGTGGAGTGGTGCGGTCACAGATCCTGCCGCAAATGATGAGAGCACAACAGCACTAAAGAATTTGAATTTAAAAGTCAGTAAAGATCCTAGAGTTCGGTCCGTATTATTGACTGTCGGTGATGGTTTAATGTTGGCCTATAAAATTTAAGACAGACATGTCTTAAACTAATATATTAAGACGCGATTATTTTGTTTATCAGTGACATACAATCGACAGCCATCCCAATAAACATGATGTACACCCCATAATGTATTCGCCGCAGCCGTTGCACAGTTACATTGGTTGTTATCACTAGAAGTAAAGTTCTGCTGCCCTAACACAAAATCAGCGGCCTGGGCCGATGAAGTTGGTATCGAATTAAACACCAGCACCCGATCACTACTTCGGTCGGCAACAAACATTTTGTTGTCGCCAACAAAAACCCCTACCGGATTATTTAAGTGGGTTGAATCGACCCCAAAACCACCCCAGGTTACGTCGGCCGTTCCGCCCGGTGCGCTGGGTATAGAATTGTAAATCATAAGACGATCGGCATTATTATCCATAACTACTAAATGTGTTCCATCACTTGAAACTGAATAGGGAGCACCAAATCCTGTGGCGCCGCCACCTGTGGCTGAAGAAACGTAATCAGTTTGCCCGATAACGTTCGTTGCATTTTGATGAGTACTCATTGAAGCCGCACTGAATTCAAGAACTCTCGAATTGGATACATCGCCGACGAAGAACTTGCCCGCTGCGAATGAAATTCCGGCTACAGCTCCAAGAGAACTTTGTCCAATGCCTCCGGTGTTTACCGTGTTTGTCGTTGCATCCGGCTGACCCCAAAAAAACGAAGCAGTAGTTGAACTGGCCAGTGGCCAAAAACTAACGCGACTATTGCTCCACTCCCCGACCGCCAGATGAGTCCCATCAACGGCGATGGCTTGAATGCCCGCCATCGCACTGGCAGAAGTTCCTGAAGCAGTCCCGGCAAAATTTGGTTGACCGATAACTGAGTCTGCCGCGACTCCATTAGAAGTCGGCAAAGTATTGAAAACCAGAACTCGATTATTTCCCGAATC
>JAYVAZ010000215.1:0-2016 GCA_043750675.1 Pseudobdellovibrionaceae bacterium
GTTGTTATGCTGGCTGTTGCACAATGCCGGTCGAAGTGAAGGCCGATGATTTAGTTCGATTGGGCATCGCTACTTTGGATGAAGTGGAAATCAGTAAAAAGAAATTAGCTAAAAGACTCATTAAGGAAGGACTCATCAGTTCTTACCGAGACTCTTCGGATTTGTTTATGATCCAATCTCGCCCTAATGGCGATTGTCATTTTTTAAATGAAAAGACTCGTTTGTGTACGGTATATGAAAATAGACCCGAGGTCTGCCGACAATTTCCGCAGGTAGGTCCAAGAGTCAGTTTTTGTCCCTATACTAAAAAGTAAACTTCATTTTATAATTATAAAATGAAGTTTCATTACATAGGGCACGCTTGTGTGGGCATCGAGGCCGATGATTTTATTTTGCTTTTGGATCCTTGGTTTGGTTATCCATTTAATATGGATGAGATGTTTCCTTACCCGCCATTCGGTAAACCAGAGTCCGATTTTTTAAGTCGGGTAAGTGCGATTCACATTTCGCATTTGCACGGCGATCACCTGTGTTTCAAAAGTTTATCGGCATTTCCCATGAATATACCGATTTATATCGGCTCTTATGCAGAAAGCTTCCTCCAAGAGAAATTAAGGAAGGCAGGAAAGAATTCGGTCTACTTAATCCCTGATAAGACGGGCGTAAAAGTTGGACCCTTTCGTCTATTTTCTTTTCGCCTTCTGAAAAGTGACACTTCTTTTGATTCACTATTGGTTTTGGAATATCAAGGGCGGCATTTTCTGTTTAACAACGACTGTGTTTTGACGGATGGACAATATCAAGAAATGAAGAATCAGTTTGGATCATTTGAAGGGGGCTTTTTAGGATACACTTATGTTAGTCCCTACCCATCTTGCTATGATTTTGCCTGGCTGGATGCAGAACAAATAGCGAAAGATCGTTTGGAAGAGCCGGTTTCAAATGTTAAAAAATTAATCAGTATTTTTAATTTTAATTGGATCGTTCCATACGCTTCAGGGATGCGTTTTTTAAATTCCGATTTGCTACAGCATAATCGTTCTTTTGTAGACCCAACTTCTTTAATAGAATCATTAGGAGTACCGGTATTTGTTTTGGAACCAGGTGATATCTGGAGTCCTGGCGAAAAACATAAATCTGAATTTGGATATTCGACCGGCGATGTAGAAAACTGGCTTCGCGTAAATAATCGGATTCGAAATACTTCAGCAAAACAGTCGCTGTTAAATTCGAATGTGTATCACCTCTTCTTTCGGAACTACTTTCTTGGGGTTTCGAAAAACTGGAAAGAAACGATGTCTGTGCAAATAGAAATTAGTGGAGCAGATAGGTCGTTTTCTTTTTATTTCGATTCGGCTAGGGGAGATTTTAATTTGGGGAAACTAGAAGCCCCGGATATGGTCGTAAAATTTCCCACTAAAGCAATCAATTCGGTAGTTATGAATCATGGTATTATGCGCCAGCTGTACTATAGTTTTTTGTTCCAAGCGACGATTAATCGCTTTTGCGGTCGGCAAAGTCGCCTGGAAACTTGGTGACGGACTGAACCTAAGGGCTCATTCTTTTGGCCTCGTTTTAGCGGCGTTTTAAAGTCGATATATTATCTAATAAGCCGTCTCATTTCGATACGTTAACTTTTTGTACAATTCAGAGACACAAAATGGCTCAAGGTTAGGCACGAGGTATGAGGTACCCCTATGTTAGATATGGGGTGGCACCTGCGCTGCAATTCTAAATAGTAAGAAAAGAGCTATTTATGAAAAGCCAATTAGAATTAAAAGAAATATTGATCCTGTCCTTAGTTGTTTTTGCATTAGCCTGTTCTTTACTGTTCAAGAGTTTCTCCGACCATGGAGTAAAAAGCATCTTCAAGATTTCCGAGTCTTACGAAATGATTCGGGCCAATGCCTTTAAGGGTACTTTTACTTTAGACCAAAGAGACGTTGATCACGAAGTATACCAAAGTACTCAAAAAGTAGTTAAAGCAGCTGAAATCGTATTGCCTAAAATTGATCC
>JAYVAZ010000216.1:0-3053 GCA_043750675.1 Pseudobdellovibrionaceae bacterium
GATTTAATTTTAAAAAGTTGAATTGATGGAAATAAAAACAGAACAGAAAAAATACAGGTAAGTATAAAATTTAAATTTGCTTTCCACTTTAAAACTGCAACTATCAAAAATATCAAAATAACTAAAACGTAATATTTTTGAGATAAAATATCCGACATAAGGAAGTGCGAATTGTATTGACTGCTTGTAAGTGCCTCGTAAAACGTTCTAATTAGTAGTCCTGAAGAAATCCACCGTATTGAAAATCTTTGAAATCCCCCAGCTAATGAAACATAGACGGTAATTATAAAAGCCAACATTATATAAGTCGTGGGAATTAGATAATGCGTTAAAGAGACATTAATAATTGATTTGTTTGAAAGCAAAACCGATAGGGTAAGTATCGCCAAAAGAAGGAGCTTCTCCTTAAGATATCTTCTGTCGGCCTTAGTAAAAAAGCTAAATATACTTAGGCCCAATGTCCAGAAGAATAGAATGAGCAGATTCGTAGTAATTAGAATTGGAAAATTTTTTATGGATACAAGAGCGATATTTTTATAGTCAGGAATTGATTCCAAAACAAAGCTAAAATTTTGAGTAATGCTGGTCAACGGATTATACAATGGATCAGTTAATGGAAACTCTTCTAAATTTTGAAAATGCCAAAAGAAGTAAGGGAGAAACGTTAATAATGTTACGAGAATGCCAAAGAATGCCTTTTTGAAACTTATCCGATCAACGAAAAGAAAAAAAATTAAAACCCACGAAATTGACATTGCATGGATCTGAGTAGCCAGGCCCACAATGAAGAAATAGCAACCAATGGTAGCCATTGAATTTTGTTTAGATGATCTGAAGTGATAAATGAGAAGGCTTAAAATAACCCAAAAAATTCCCAAAAAACAAGGATTCCAGGCTGGTCGAATTCCTGCAGTTCCAGCCTGAGTTAAAATAGAAATGGCTAAAATTAAGAATGCAAAAAAATAGTCAGTTAGATGTTTTACTAAACCCCATAGCAATGCTGCGCTTAAACAAAACGAAAAAAGTAATTGGTTGATATATCCCTTGGTCCCCCAAAAATGGACTGAGGGTGATAAGTAATAATAGAAAAAAGACCCCGGCGTAAAGCCACCCCACGACAATTCTGGTCCATGCCATAAAAGATGGCCATTAATCAAATCGTAAGTTCTGTTGATATCCCTCTCGGTAAAGATTGAAAAACAAAGAAAATCACCTATTGGCCTTAACACAAAAAATAATACCAAGGTCAGAACGAAGATTTCTAAACATGTTTTCTTGGGCGGAATTAATGGATGATATTCTAGCGATTTTTCAGCTTTAATAAATTTATTTTTTATCGAATCATAGATTCCTGGCATAAAAATAATAATAGTTTGTAGCCTAAAGATGTCACGGCTAATTTTCAAACGCTTAGCGCGATGTAATTTCAAAAAGTAGAAGAACTGAACAAAATCCCATGCGTTTTATGCAGTGAGATGGGTAAGACTGTAAATGTAGATTCAACGTGCATCTTGTTACAAAAGCAGAAGAGACCCGTTGAGAAAGAATGCCAATTTTACGGTAGTATCGAGGATAGGAAGAATTAATCCCGAATCGCTCAAGCCTGGACCGTAGATCGTACCCGTGGAGCATGCGTAATGGTGGCCGATTGGTCGGCCCCCACGATTCTGTTTAAAAACTTTAGTCGTACATTTTCAGCGATGATCACTTCATAAGTCTTGTTTCAAACTTTTGTCAGGAGGTTTCTGAGTTCGGGGACAGGCTCTTAAAAATTCTTATCCTCAAGGCCTATTGCCATAGTGGTGATAAGCCTTGATGTTTTGGCTGGTCCTACTTTTTCATTGATGATGGTTATTACCGTCCCACGCAACGAGCCGAGTAATTTGTACCAAACATGCCACCGGAGCCGGTGAGATTCTTACCAGCAGACGACATCTCGGTTCCGTTCTCTAAGTTAATCTTCCACGCATTTGTAAGATAGGAGTTTGATGATGCCGTCCACTCTTCTCTTCCGGGCGATCCGCCCGTGGATGAATCAGGGGTTGGTCGAGAGGACCCGCTTGGACCCATATCGGGAAGCACATAAACGATTCCATTTAAAGAAGCTAGCTTGTAGTCCTGAAGTGTAGGGAGTCGCCATCGTACCGACGGGGTAGCGTTTTTCCCTAGTTTTCCCTTTTCATCTAAATAGATTCCAGTGCCCCAGTTCTCTGTAGCCACCGGCGACAAGCCAGAGGCTTCAGCGCAGGCGCTTAGAGGTGATGCCGGTTGATTGCCCGATGCCGCGCCCGCCAGGCAGCTGTAGGTGCCATTCGCTTGCGAAGTTAGTGTGATGGTATCATTGGTACTGAAATTTGTTGAGCCTTGGGTAATTGTAAAGCTGCAAAAGTTTGCAAGAGAGAAGGTCGTTGTTGATCCCGCGATTGTAGTTAAGCTTCCTGCCGCAGAACCTGCTTGGCAGCCGCCAGCTCCGGCTGTGCCTGAAACGGTGAAGGTCGTTGCACTGGTAAATGTTATCGTTATGTCTTCATAAACCGAAGCAGAGCCGGCAAGTAGAGTGCTAATGGTTCCATTTCCAATTATCGGCGTTCCTTGAGCGACACGGAATGATCCCGTAAATACTAAGGGAGAGAGTTGTCTATTGCCCGCAGCCTGACACCAATTTAGACCCGTATAAACTTTTGTGCTCCAAATCAGTCCCGTTCGTTGATCTTGCCAAACTTCCTTGTTAGCTGCAGCACGTGTGACTAATTTCCAAATGCCTTCGCCGCCATTGCAATCGACTGCTCCATTCCATGTTGAAGAGGCAGGGTTTGCAGCGGCACAATCAGCAATGCGTGCTGCCAAAGTGGATTGAGCTGTTCCACAATTAGAAGTTGGCCTCGACGCAAACTTGCAGCTAACGCCCGAGGTTCCATCATAGTCGACTCTGGTATCTGGAATATCGCGATAGTTGAATCCACCCGTAGTTGGAAGATCCGCTCCCCCAGCATAGGTGTTAACCTCTGAGTTTAAAGAAATTTGTGACGACGTTCCGGTTGAGATATGGGACG
>JAYVAZ010000217.1:0-3614 GCA_043750675.1 Pseudobdellovibrionaceae bacterium
GTTTTTTCAAAGGGCTTATCATCTACCTGGGGATGACAAAAAAGAACCTGGTCTTATTTATTCGCGTCTAAATAATCCTAATATCGAAATTGCAGAAGACAAATTGGTCGCCGCAGAAGAAGGCGCGCATCATGCCCTCCTATTCCCATCAGGAATGTCAGCAATTAGTTTAACTATTCTTAGCCTGCTGCCACAAAATGCAAAAATTTTGTACACCGATCCCGTTTATGGCGGCTCTTACCTATTTTTTAAAGAATTTTGTCCCAAACGCTTTGGCATCCAGACTTACCCCGTTGATACCAGTGATCTAAAAAAGGTGGAAACGCTTCTTCGAAAAGAAGGTCCTTTCGATTTAATTTATTTAGAAACTCCAGCCAACCCCACCATGATGTTGACCGATATCAAAGCCATCCGGGCTTTAACGAAAAAACATTCGCCGAAAGCGCTAATGGCCGTCGACAACACTTTTATGGGACCGGTTTTTCAATCTCCTTTGAAACTAGGCGCCGACATCGTCCTGTATTCGGCAACAAAATTCTTGGGGGGCCATAGCGACATTATCGCCGGAGTTTGCCTTACCAAAGAAAAAGAACTTATCAACAAGACCCGCGACTTCCGGACAATCCTAGGGGCCACCACCGCGCCGGATACGGCTTGGTTATTGGCCCGGTCGATAGAAACTTTGTGGGTACGAATGCAAAGACAAGCCGAAAAAGCAGCAAAAGTCGCGGTTCAGCTGAGCCAACATCCCAAGATTGAAAAAGTCTTTTATCCGGGTTTGCTGACGCCAAAGGATTCACTTCAATACAAAATATTTCAAAGCCAATGTAAAGGCCCCGGTTCGATGATTACTTTTAATCTAAAGAAAAATAATCGGCTGGCATCATTTCGCCTCCTTGATTCCTTGGATATTTGCCATCTTGCGGTTTCGTTGGGTGGAACTGAAACTTTGATTGAGCACCCGCGAAGTATGACCCATTCGGACATGAGCAATCCGGATCTAGACCGAGCTAAAATAGGAGAAGGAATGATTCGATTATCCGTTGGTTTAGAAAGTTCGGAAGATATCGTAAAAGATATTTTCGAAGGTCTTAAAAATGTTTAACTTTGGCCCGAGATTTTTTGATATCTGAGTGCCGCTTTTTATTATCTAATTTTTTTACTTTAGAAGAATAAGTCGGTTTAGTCGAAATTCTTTTTTTCGGAACAAAGAATGCTAATTCCAGTAATTCAGCCAGCCTGTCTAGGCAGGCTTTTTTATTCATTTCTAGATCACGATACTGGTCACTACGAAGATACAAAAATCCATCAACATTGATATGTAATCGAAGTTTTCTTAGGATCATTTCAATTTGCTGTTGATTAAAGGAATTCGAGCTTTGCACGTGCCAGTTCAGGACAGCCGCCGAGGACACCTTGTTAACGTTCTGACCGCCAGGTCCGCGACTACGAACCGAACGGAAATCGATTTCGTGTTGAAATTGCAAAACCATGGATTTGTATTTGGAAATCGCCGTCATATACTATATCTTACCGGCAATAAATGAAAATTGGTCAATCAAATCTTTTAAAAGTGTTAAAATTAGCTCCTCCTGGCGCCTACCTTGATGGTGGTTTGGACCAGGACGGCGATCTAATCGAAATCCTGCTACCCAGCGGAGAAGTTCCTAACGGCACCAAAGACGGCGACGAATTGACTGTTTTTATTTATTTCGATTCAAGTGATCGATTAATCGCCAGCGCCAAAAATGGCCTATCTTCGGTTGGAACTTTTTCAGTTTTAAAAGTGAAATCCATTGAAAAGGTCGGAGCCTTCCTTGAGTGGGGCCTCAGCAAAGATTTGTTTTTACCCTTTGCCGAACAAACGCGTGAACTTTCGGTCGGAATGGATCTCGTCGTTTACACCTATTTAGATAACACTTCTCGGGTCGCGGCCTCTATGCGAATCGAAAGAAATGCGGTAAAGGAAGAAATACCTTATCCCCTGGGGCAGACGGTAAACTTGCTGATTTTCGGCAAGACCGATTTAGGTTATAAGGCCATCATCGACGATAAATATATCGGAATGGTATTTAATAACGAAGTCTTTCAAGAACTTAAATATGGTCAAAAAATAAATGGCTTCCTAAAAAATGTTCGACCGGATGGAAAAATCGATCTGAGTCTGTATAAAACAGGCCATCAGGGTGCTGAAGGTACCGATGCAAAAATACTAGAGCTACTAAATTCAAACCAAGGATTTTTGGCCATCACCGATAAAACAGACCCTGACGAAATTTATCGCCTATTTTCCGTCAGTAAAAAGAAATTTAAAATTGCCTTAGGCGGTTTATACAAAAAAAGACAGATTCAAATCAAAGATGATGGAATCTATCTTTTAAAAAAATAAGTCCATCTGTTCAAGATGGACCCGGTCATTTAATTAGTCACTTCAGCGTTGTTTTTCTCTTTGTCGTACAACTGCGCCTTTAATTGAGTTTTGCAAATGGATACTTTGTCTTCGTATTCATCCTGACGTTTTTCCAATAGATTTCGATAACCGCGGAATCGACTGATTCGATCTTTAATGAATTCTTCCGAAATTCCGACTAATTTGTCTTTTTCATCAATCCCTATTTTAAATTCATCTTCTTTTTCAGTCACACGGTCCATGGGTTCGGTCCAAATTAACTTGCCGTCGCCTCCGTTTTTCTTATCAGATACATTCATTTTACACTCTTTTAAAGAGCCGTATAACCCCAGACTGCCGTACTTGCGATTTCCATAGACACGGTCTTCTAAAGAGTAAACATCGTACTGAAGCCGTCGCAGTTCTTCAGACATGGCCACTTTTTTCTGCACGACCATATTGCCGTCCTTAATTCCTACCGACTCATCGCCCGTAATAACTTCCTTCTTTTCAATCTCGGTAGTAATCTTCTCGGCCTTATTGGGATTACCCGCACAGCCAGCAACCAAAGCCCCTAAACCTAATCCTAACGCAATAACCAAAAGAAAATTTGATTTCATATTTTTCTCCTATGTGGGCCTATAATACTTCGAAATTATCGATAGTATAGTCTTAGTGCTGCGCAAGGGTTTCTGTTTCTTAATAATCACAGTTATTATTGTAAACAGTTTCTATTTGTACTCGAATTTATATATTGATTTTTAGACCCATTATAATAAACATAACGAATTACTTTAAGTGAGAATATGGAACAGCAGACATTTGATCGCGAACTAAAACAATTCCTTGACGAAGAGCTGATCAAACGCAGTCTCGCTTCTTCGCTTACTTTTGTCGGTATTTCATTTATTGCTGTTATCCTTTTTTATTTCTTTGGTTTTTTCAATCCGACTATCGTAGGTTTATTCTCCTTGAATCTTTTCTTGAACCTAATTCGCCTTAAGTTAGCTCACAACTTTAGCATTGGAAAAAAAACCAATCTTAATCTTCATAAGAACATCGTTTACCTAACCCTAACGACATGGAGCCTTGTTTTTATTTTTGGCGGCCCTATGGATATTCAAAAAAATTATTCTCTTTATTTTATAATGTATATTCAAGTGGCGTTAGTTTTGGCCGGTACCTTCACCTCTGTCGTTGTTAACCGGAAATTATGTGATTTTTT
>JAYVAZ010000218.1:0-6094 GCA_043750675.1 Pseudobdellovibrionaceae bacterium
AGTTTCTCCAACATTAGGATCGCATTTTTATAGTCCTTTTGTTCTTCGTAAATCACCGACAAAGTCAGTTCGATATTTTCGCGTTTCGCGATCTCTGGATATTTATCTAAAAGTTTTAGAAGAAGATCGGCAGCATCAGTCATTTTCTTTTGCGCGATCAAAATGTTTCCCTTAAGAACGGTCATATCAAACTTCTGTTGTGCCGGAATATCGCCGCGCAAAAATTCGTCCACTTCGCTTTCGGCCTGGAAAAAATTATTTTGATAATAGTAGGCTCGCGCTATGTCCATTTTGTATTTTGCTTTTTCGGTAGGGTCGGAAAGCATCGTTAACAGTCGATTGATTTCCACAATCGAACTTTTATAATCGTTCAATTGTTCAAAATAGATTTCAGAAATTTGTTTTTGACTGTTTATTCGTTCTTGATTGTCTTTAGAATTCATAACCAAGAATTTTAAAAACTTAATCGCTTTATCGCTGGCTTTTAAATCATAGAGTGCAATTTTAGAGGCTTCTTTGGCCGCAAGGAGACCTTCTGGTCCGCCTTCCGATCGTATCAAAACCTTTTCAAAATAGGACATGGAATCAGAAAATAGACCTTGTTCTGCTAAGGACCTGCCTTTTTGCAAGTCCCGCTGAATTTGAGGAGAACAAGAAATCATTAGAACAGGAACTAAGTAAAAAAATATCTTCTTAGTGTAAGTCATCAGGTGCAGCAGCGTCATCCTCGACAGTCGCTACGCTGGTAACCAATTCATCTTTGTCTGATAAATTAATTAAACGTACGCCCTGAGTATTTCTACCTAAAACCGAGATATCAGAAACTTTCATTCTGATTACTTGCCCCTTATCTGTACTTAAAATCACTTCTTCTGTATTTTTGACTTTACGAGTTCCGATTACATTACCGACTTTATCAGTCGTTTTTTGAGTAATGATACCAACGCCTCCGCGGCTTTGAACTCGGTATTCAGAAACTTCAGAACGTTTTCCGTAACCACCCTGAGTAACCATCAATAAAGTATCTGTACAGTCTTTTTCAATAATTCCCATGCCGACGACTACGTCATCTTTTCCTAAAGTAATACCCTTCACGCCACGAGCCGCTCGGCCCATTCCGCGAACGTCATCTTCGTTAAATCGAATCGACATACCTTCTTTAGTTGCGATGAAAATATCGCACTGACCATCACTTATTTTTGCATCAATAACGTTGTCATCTAAATCAGTAGTTAGCGCGATAATTCCGTTCGCTCTTTGATTAGAAAAAGCATCTAAAGACGTTTTTTTGATAATCCCTTTTTGCGTTAACATCACGATATACTGATTTTCCACGAACTCTTCCACAGGAAGAATTGCCATTACCTTTTCGCCATTGGTTAAATTGACTACATTGGCAATCGCTTTACCTTTTGAAGTTCGATTTCCTAAAGGTAAACGATGGACCTTAACCCAATAGACTTTACCTTTATCGGTAAAAATCATCAGCGTGGTTTTCGTGCTGGCAGTAAAGATGTTCGTGACGTAGTCCTCTTCTCGAGTTTCCATGCCCTTTAATCCCTTACCGCCACGTTTTTGAACGCGATACTGGTCAGCTGGAATACGTTTTATATAACCCGTATTCGTAACAGTAACCACCACTTGTTCTTGCGTAATTAAATCTTCGTCTTCAATTTCGTCGGTATCGCCTTCGATTTTAGTACGACGTTTATCCGAATATTTTTTACGAATTTCTTCTAGTTCCGAAAGGATAATTTTATAAATTTCTTGAACGTCATTTAATACGAATCGTAAGTGTTCAATAAATTTAACTAGTTCGCCTAATTCGTTTTCAATTTTTTCGCGCTCTAAACCAGTTAATCTTTGTAATCGCATTTCCAAGATCGCCGTTGCTTGTCTTTCTGAAAAAGAAAAGTTCGCAATCAAGGCTTCTTTGGCTATAGCAGCTTCTTTACTGGCGCGAATGGTTTTAATAACCGCATCGATTTGGTCCAAGGCTTTTTTCAGACCTTCTAAAATGTGAGCTTTTTCTAAAGCCTTCTTTAGGTCGAAAATACAACGTTTGGTCACAACATCTCTTCGATGTTCAACGAAAGCCTGTAACATGCCCTTAATATCAAAAGTAACTGGCTGATTTTTCGCATCTAAAGCCAGCATGATAATACCAAAGCTAACTTGCATCTGAGTAAATTTATATAGGCGATTTAGTAACACGTTAGCGTTTTCGTTTTTCTTACAGATGACAACGATTCGCATACCTTCACGTGACGACTCGTCGCGAATATCAGAAATTCCTTCGATTTGTTTATCTCGAACCAGGTCCGCCATACTTTCGATCAGTTTGGCTTTGTTAACTTGATAAGGAAGTTCGCTGATAATAATTTCTTCATGATCCTTTACCTGTACAATTTCAGAGACAGCTTTTAAAGAAATAATTCCTTTTCCTTTTTTATAAGCTTGCAAAATTCCGGTTCGACCCGAAATAACTCCCGATGTAGGAAAATCTGGACCCGGGATTCTTTCGATAATTTCATCGATAGAACAATCTGGATTTTTAATTAAATGAATACAGCCGTCCAAAACTTCGCCCATATTGTGCGGCGGAATATTGGTGGCCATACCAACCGCAATACCCGAACTTCCATTTACTAATAAATTTGGAAATTTAGCTGGTAAAACCGTAGGAATTTGTAACGAATCATCGTAATTGGGTGCAAACGGAACGGTTTCTTTGTCGATATCCTCTAAAAGTTCTTCAGCCAATTTGGTCATTCGAACTTCGGTATAACGAGAAGCCGCGGGGCTATCGCCGTCAATAGAACCAAAATTTCCCTGACCATCAATCAATGGATAGCGCAAAGAAAAATCCTGCGCCATACGTACCATAGTGTCGTAAATCGCCATGTCACCGTGCGGATGGTATTTACCCATCACGTCTCCGACCACACGAGCTGATTTTTTATACGGTTTATCATGATTGTTGCTCATCTCGTGCTGAGCAAATAAAACTCGGCGATGAACAGGTTTTAAACCATCACGTACATCAGGTAATGCACGACCAACAATAACACTCATCGAATACTGTAAATAGGCATCACGCATTTCTTTGGTAATGTCTACGACCGTTATTCCTTTTTCTTGATTTGAATCCATCATTTACCTACACATCTAATGTACGAGCCATTAAGGCATTTTCGTGAATAAATTTTCTTCTTGGTTCAACTTGTTCGCCCATTAAGATACTAAATGTTTCATCCGCCGCTAAAGCGTCGTCGATATTTACTCTTAACAAGTGACGATTTTCCGGATTCAGTGTGGTTTCCCATAACTGCTCTGGATTCATCTCGCCCAATCCCTTGTATCGTTGAATGTAATAACCTTTTTTGGTGTTCGCCATTACTAGATCAAAGAACGAGTTATAATCTTCAAAAGAAAGCTCTTCGTTGCCCATTTTAATTTTTAAAGGCAGCAAAGATACGGCTTGAACCTGATTCCATAAATTTGACAATTCAATCCACTCTGACGCCTTCAAAGTATTTTTACTGATAAAAGTTTCTTTGCGATCTGCGTATCTAGTAGTGTGGATAATAGCGTTGAGAACGCCTTCTATTTCTTCAGTTCTTACTTTATTTTCAGTAATACCCAAATTTGGATTTGCTAAAACCCAATCTTGAAATCCCGAAACGGCTTCTTTAAGAGAAGTTTCATCAGATAGTGTTTTTTCTAAGTCTTTTACTTTGCTTAGGAAATAATAAACCACATCCCGATCATATTTGGCGCTAGAGGCTTTTAACAATTGATTGAATTTTTGAATGCTAATGATCATTTTTTTCAAATCGCCTTCAGCTACTTCTTTTCTAGCTGAAAGAATTTTTAAATCTTTTAAACCAGAACTTAATAAAAATTCAGTCAATGCGGCTTCGTCTTTTAAATAAGTTTCTGAATTTCCTTTTTTCGCACGATACAGAGGCGGCTGGGCGATATAAATATACCCGTTCTCCAGCACCGTTGGCATTTGGCGATAAAAGAAAGTTAAAAGCAAAGTACGGATATGCGATCCATCGACGTCGGCATCGGTCATAATTATAATTTTATGATAACGAACCTTATCGGCGCTTACGTTTTCTTTTCCAATTCCAGTTCCTAATGCAGAAATCATCATTTTGATCTCGTCATTTGATAACATTTTATCAAAACGCGCTTTTTCCACGTTTAAGATTTTACCCTTTAGTGGAAGTACAGCTTGTGTGCGGCGGTCACGGGCCTGTTTGGCCGATCCACCTGCCGAGTCTCCCTCGACCAGATACAATTCACATTTTGCCGGATCACGTTCTTGGCAATCGGCCATCTTTCCTGGTAAAGAACCACCATCTAAGGCCGTTTTACGACGAGTCAAATCCCTAGCTTTACGAGCAGCTTCGCGCGCGCGCGCCGCTTCGACACATTTTCCAATAATTGTTTTTGCAACCGATGGATTGCGATCGAACCAGTCAGCCAACTTATCGTTTACCATTGATTCAACGATACCTTTGACTTCGGTATTTCCTAATTTAGTTTTTGTTTGTCCTTCAAACTGAGGTTCGCGAACTTTAACGGATACGACCGCAGCCAAACCTTCGCGAATATCTTCGCCCTCTAAAGATTCTTTCAAATCTTTTAGCAGGTTTTTATTGGTCGCATAGGAATTAGTCGTTCTAGTTAAGGCGCCACGGAAACCAATTAAATGCGTGCCGCCTTCATGAGTATTAATATTATTACAATATGAAAAAATGGATTCCGAATAAGAATCGTTCCACTGCATAGCAATTTCGACCTCCACCGTATCTTTTTCACCTTTGAAAAAAACTACATCTGAATGAACTGCTTTTTTTGATTGATTCATGTATGCAACGAATTCAGCCAGGCCATTTGCAAATTGAAATTCTTGTTTTTTACCCGTTCGTTCGTCTTTTAGAGCAATATACAAACCGGCATTAAGGAATGCTAATTCACGAAAACGATTAGCCAAAGTTGTGAAATCAAAAGTAATTGATTCATCTTTAAAAATTTCGCGATCTGGTTTAAAAGTACATTTAGTCCCGCGTTTTGTCGTTGCAACACCCTTAGAAACTGGCCCTTTAGGAATTCCTTTTTCGAAAATTTGATTCCATTCGAATCCATCACGATAAACTTCCACAATACAGCGAGTAGAGAGGGCATTCACTACCGAAGCTCCCACACCATGTAATCCGCCAGAAACTTTATAAGAACTTCCATCAAATTTACCACCGGCGTGTAAAACCGTCATAACGATTTCTAGTGCTGATTTTCCACTTTTATGAGTATCAACAGGAATTCCACGACCGTCATCTTCAACTGTAATTGATTCGTCGGTGTTGATGGTGATGTTTATATGTTTGCAAAATCCAGCCAAGGCTTCATCGACGGCATTATCCACAATTTCGTACACCAGATGGTGGTAACCACGAGTACCAGTATCACCTATATACATACCGGGTCTTTTTCTAACCGCTTCTAATCCTTCTAAAACTTGAATCGATTCTGCTCCGTAAACTTTCTCCGGAGACGCAGACAAATCATTGCTCATGAGGGCCTTTCTTAAAAGTGACGCTCTAATTCGGTTTGAATTTTTTCAGTTGAACTCATTTTTCCGTCGACAAATCGATTCAGAAAAATATTTTCAAACTCTTTTTCTAGAAGGATATTTTTTGAAACACTCAGATCAGTCGTTGTTAGAAAGATTTGAGTATTTATATCTTTTAAAAAAAGAATTAGCTTCTCGCGCTTATTCAAATCCAGCTCTGATAAGACGTCGTCTAACATCAGAATAGGATAAACGCCAAAAGCCTTCATATGATACACTATTTGAGCCATTTTGAAAGATAATATCATGGCTCGTTGTTGACCTTGCGAACAATAAAATCTTGAATCATTTTGGTTATATAAGAACGTGACGTCATGCTTCTGTGGACCTACAAGAGAGCTACCATATGCGATCTCAGCATCTTTTAATTCGAACATTCTTTTTTTAATTATTTCTGCTATATTTCCAATTGATTTTTCATCCGTTTTTTGTCCGGAAATTTGATAATCC
>JAYVAZ010000219.1:0-4715 GCA_043750675.1 Pseudobdellovibrionaceae bacterium
TGATTATCAAACATCCCAGAAAACGCAATCAATACAGATACCGCTGCGCATTATACCCTTAAATCTAGAATATAAAACCCGGCTTAACTCTTAATACGATGTCTTCTAAGATAGTGGAACGGGTGAATTTTGAACAAAATCGTTGATCTTATTAAAGCTGCCAAAAATATTGTGTTATCGACGCACCGGCAATGCGATGGAGACGGTTTGGGTGCGGAACTGGGCGTTTACCATGCGCTTAAAAAAATGGGAAAAAACGTAAAAGTAATCAATGTTGATAAAACTCCCCGTAAATACCGATTCTTAAGTCCCGATCAACACATTCAATATTATGAAACCAATGCCGAACTTCCTGACAATATAGACCTAACACTGATCTTCGATACTAACGACGAACGATTAGTAGAGCCTCTTTATTCAGCCATTAAACCCAAATCTAAAATAATTGCATTCATTGATCATCACCCTATCTTAAATCGTGGCCCAAAACCTTCGGTAGAATCATTTATCGATATCAAAGCCGCTAGTACCGGAGAAATTGCCTTTAACATCGTAAAGGGCTTGGGTGTTCCTTTGGACAAAGACATCAGTCGTTGTTTTTACACTAGCATTGCTTTCGATACTCAACTGTTTCGTTTTATTCGAAACTCTGCAAGAAGCCACGAAATCGCCGCCGAACTGTTACATCAAAAAATTGATATTAATGATGTTCATCGCCATCTTTTTGGAAATCAAACGGTTCAAAAAATGGCTTTCCTGGCCAAGGCCCTGGGGCAGATCGAATACTACTGTGAAGGTCGATTAGCCGTATTAAAATTAAAAGATGCCGACTTATTCCACTACAACTTGGACCCTGATGATTCTCGCGACGTTATCGATATGTTAATGAATATTGAAACATTAGAAGCAGCGGCCTTGTTTCGCGAAGACTCAGACAACAAATACAAACTTTCATTGCGCAGTAAAGGCAAAATCGAAGTCCTTGAAGTTGCCGAGAGTTTGGGCGGCGGCGGGCACGTTTTTGCATCCGGTGCCTCGATCAGTGGCGACTACACGTTATTGAAAAAGCAGGTCATCGACGATTTAAGTTCGCTGCTGGCACAAATATTTAAAACCGTATCTTAAATGGGCAATAACAAAAAAAGAAACGAAGAGATTGTTTGCCGATGTAATATCATCAGCAAAAAAACAATCGAAAAAGCAATCGTCGATGGTTGCAAAACAATGAATGAAATATACGACTGCACTAATGCAGGCGTCGGCCCGTGCGGCGGTTCTTGCCGAAAAAAAATGCAACCTCTATTAGAACACTACTTATCCACCGGCGAATTCTTGAGTTTTGAAGAGTTGACTAAAATTGATGTAAAACCAAACGAAGAAACCGAATAATCACTTCATTTTTAAACGAAAATCTAAAATTTTAATAGTGTCAGTACGACAAGTTCCGCAAGCAGTACCCGCCGAAGTCCGACGGCTAATTGATTCTGTAGTATGTGCGCCAGATACAATCGCCGCATCTACTTTCTCTGTTGGAACTGCACGACAATGGCATAATTCAGTATCGTTATAAGGATAATTCCACTGGTTTTTCACGCGTAAAATGAATTCGTTAATTAGTAAAGATGAATGGTCAGTTCCGCCCTGTAAAGTCCATGTCGAAACGTCAGCGCCATTCTTTTTAATCATCGCCTTTAACGAACTCAAAAAGTCATGGCAGCCCGATGCCGAAATTTTACCGTTTTCGTAAGTTAAATAGTCTTCATTTTTAAAAGAAATTTTTAATGCTGACATCTTTTAAACTATCCTTCAATATTAGGAAATATGAAGGCCCTTATCCTTTCCTCTAATTATAATTCCTATTCAAATAAAAGCTTAATAAATAGTTTAAAAAAATTTAAAATCCAGACCTTAATTGTCGATCCTTTAGACTTTTTTTTCGAATTTAGCGGTGAAAAATCCCAGTACTTTTATAAGGGCAGACACCTAAAAACCCCACAGATCGTTATTCCCAGAATGGGATGGCAGACTTATCAAATGGGACTAAATATTTTGTGTCAATTTGATACCGATTCAGTCCCCAGTTTAAATCCGGTATCCGCCATAGAGATCTGTCATAACAAATTAAGAGCAGCGCAATTTTTAAAGAAGAATGATTTTAAAATTCCGAGCCATTTATTTGCTTCTTCGACTGTAGATGCTAAGGAATACATTTCCAAACTTGGGAAATATAAGTATTTAAAAACCTTATCTGGGTCACAAGGATTCGGCGTCTCTTGGGGACAGGATACGGCACATTTAAAATCTTTGGTGGATTTACTTCGGAATTCTCACACTCCGCATATCCTACAGAACGATTTGTCTGTCCACCAGGAGTACCGCAGCTATATCTTAGGTGGTAAAATCCTGGCCACGTTTAAAAAAGATTTCAATGAAGGCCGTAACAATTATTCCCAGTTAACCAGCATTGAAAAGAAAAAATTAAAAACCGAAAAACCGGTAATTCTAGCCAGTAAGATTCAAATGGAGTTGATACGACTGCAAAAACTACTGAAATTGGATTTTAGTGCCATTGATTTTTTTGTCGCAGATAACTTGGCGATCGTTATAGATATCAACTGTTTCCCTGGATTCGAATATATTCAGGGGCAAATGGGAATTAATATTTCTGATCCATTGGCTGCTTTTATCGCGAAAAAATCAGCCAAATAGTTGCTTGATAATCTTCTTCCTAAAGTCAAAAATTTGCGTGATTTCTGACTTAATAAAACCCCCTAATAGGGGGTTAAATATAAAACGAAAGGGAATTCGATAACGAACTTGATCGGTCATCAATGTGCCTTCGCCCATTTCTTCAAAGCGATGCGTATGATGCCAGGTTTTATATGGGCCTCTTTGCTGTTCATCGACAAAAACCACTCCCGGCTGCCACTCGGCAATATTTGTTTTCCACTTTACGGGAATACCACGAATCTTAAGGCGATAAACGATCTTAGTTCCCTTTTCAACTTTTTCTGTGGAATGAGACAAAATTTTAAAACCCAAAAATGGCGGAGTGATTTTTTCCAAATTTCCTGCATCTGCGAAAAAAGAAAACAACTCTCCCACCGGACGCGGAATGTATTGTTTTCTTTCAAAATAACGCCAGCCTTTTGCCTGAGAATCAAAAGTATCATCAAAAGCTTTACTTAAATGGTCGAACCGAAAATGAAATCCATTTTTGAGCAGTTTTTCCGGCTGAACACGCTGCGAACAATACAAAAACTCTAACATACTTTTGTTAAACGACTTTACGATACTCTGGGGAATCCAGAATTTAAAAAAAGTAAAAAACCTACTTTCGATATCTTTGTAAAAGTGTTTGTACAACACTTGTTCTGGGGAGGCGCAATTAATCGGGCCATAAATATTTTCATTTTTAAGACAATATAAAATTATATTTATGAAATCTTCAATATGAATCCAGCTCATCCACAGATCTGGCGCGCCGACCTTTACCCCTGCATAATTCAAATAAGGAAGCAAAATTTTGGATAAGGCACCTTGGCCTTTTGCAAGGACCATGGCCGAACGTAAATAAATCGCCCGAGCATTTTTAAAATATCCCTTATCTTTTTTTACACTTAAAGCCCGTTCCCAGTCCTTACAAACCTGCGACAGAAAACCATTACCAGGTGCCTGGTTTTCATCTAACAACTGGTCCGATTGACTGGGATAAAAACCGGCCGCCGACATATTAATAAAAACTTTCAGTTTTTCTGAATCCTTAAAAATCTCTGTTAGGTTTTCGGTGCTATTGATCCGAGAGTCATAAATACGTTTTTTCTTTTTTTCAGTCCATACTCCATCGCCGATATTATCCCCGGCCAAATGAATCACGGCCTCTATATCTGTACAATATCTTTCAGAAAATTTTTCTGTCGTAAGATCGCATTCAATAAATTCGCAGGGGAAGAAAAGTTCCTCTTTCGCTTTTTTAATATTTCGCGTAACTACGTATAACTGATGGCCTTCTTTTACCAACACTGCACCTAATTCTTTACCGATCATTCCGGTCGCACCGGTCAAAAGTATTTTCATGTTTTTTCAGCCTTCAATACTTTCTGGTATTCGGTAAGGGCCCGTTTTCGAGCGAAGTCATGATCTATCATCGGTTTAGTGTACGTTTTTGTTCCGAATTCGGGAACCCATTTTTTGATATATTCATATTCGGGATCAAAACGCTCCGTCTGCGTATAGGGATTGAAAATTCTAAAATAAGGGGCTGCATCGCAGCCACTTCCTGCCGCCCACTGCCAGTTCCCATTGTTTGCGGCCAAATCATAATCCAGTAGCTTTTCGGAAAAATACCGTTCACCCTTTGACCAATGTATAAGCAAATGTTTCGTTAAAAAACTAGCGACGATCATCCGCACGCGGTTATGCATATGCCCAGTCTGATTTAACTCACGCATTCCCGCATCTACGATCGGATAGCCGGTTTTACCTTCACACCACTTTTTGAAGTCAGTTTTAGATGTGGACCAAGTGATCTGATCGTAAATGGGCCGAAACGAAGAATTTGCTACATGCGGAAAATGAAAAAGAATTTGAATAAAAAAATCTCTCCAAATAAGTTCCGACAACCAAACAGCAGACTCTTTTTTTGCGACAGTAACCAATTGTCGAATGCTGACCGTTCCAAAACGCAAATGCATTCCTAACAGCGAAGTTCCATT
>JAYVAZ010000220.1:0-2358 GCA_043750675.1 Pseudobdellovibrionaceae bacterium
AGTTCATGGCGGCGAATATGCGGGAGACACAAATCCTGTTCGTGGTGGAATTATTTACGATACAGCTACAGGATCTATCTTTAAACAAGATGGTGGAATCAATAAAGAAGCTGCAAGTCGTTTGGCTTTAAGTTATTTACAAAATGCAAAAGGCATTCAGCTTTACGAGCCAGGAAAATTATCGACCGAAATAGCTGCCCGAATGTTGGGTAACTACATGGTTAACGCCAATGCAGCGGCAAGGGCATCTGAATCCGATTTCACATTAGGCTCAAATGCAAATCAAGCGTTGTCTGCTATTAATTTAAATCCAGCCATACAGGCTGCCGAAACTGCGATAATTGAAATGTCTGATGCTGAATTCGCAGCTGCCTTCGGGCAAAAAGCCGATGTGGCAACAGCTAGTGTCCCAACAGAAGCTTTCCAAGTTGTTCCAAAGGGAAAAGCAAACTTTGATGCTTCATTAGAAAAATTTGCAGCAAAACATGGAATCGAAGTGCGTAGTACCTTAGACCAAAGCGCTGCTTTTGTAGCGAATGTTGACGGTATGGTGAACAATAATCCTTATTTTAAACCTATAAATGCTAACTCTGTCGGTGTGATTAATTCGGATCCAGCTTTTAACACAATTAATAATGGTATTCGCGTAAAGGCGCACGAAGCAATGCATGCGGCAGACATGGCCCACTTGCTAGAAACTGGAAACAGGAAAACTGGAGATTTCAATGTGACTTCCGCCGATGGAAGTCCTTTAGCAGGAATCTCGGATGTTTTTGGTACTGAGGGTTTCCGATTAGGACGCGAAATCAAAGCACAAAACATCACATTGATTTCTTCGCTTTTACAAAGCAATGCATCGTTAACAGAATCAATGCCAATTTTAGTACAAAATTATCAAATGATTAAGGCAGCTCCTTCTTACCTTGCAGCGATTGAAGCGAAACTAGAAAATAGCCAAAATCCAGTAAGCAGTGTAGATGTGGGTAGTATTGGTGGAGTGACTGTATCGGAAGTTAGTATTGGTTTCAGTTTACCTGCAACTTATAACTCAAAAGGTGAAATTACTTCGCCAGAGCAAAACTTAAAAACTTCTTTCTTGGTTAAAGGTGATGCAAATACAAATCCACAACTTTTAGTTGCTGAATTAGCGAAATTTAAATCGGAAGTTCAACAATCAATTTCGTTTGTAGGGGATCAACAAAGAGTTTTTGAAAACGTTGTCAGTAAATATGAAACTAAATCGGGCATAGAAATCGCTAGCAGAATTGAAGCGCAAGCAAATATTGCAGCGAACACTCACTCGGGTTCAACTACGGACGGAAATATTTTATCTACGCCTGCACGTACAAACATGCAAGCGGTGGCAACACCGGCACAGCAAATGAATCAGGTTTTATCTGCATACAATATTCCAGAGGGACAAAACTACACTAGTTTACGACCGGCCCATTTGTTGGTCATTAGATCGCAATTGGAAACTATGGCGCAATCTTATTCAGCAGGAAGTGCCGAACGCGGTCAGTTTGACCGAGCGATTGCAAATATCCACGATGCTGTTAAGCAACGTGCCGATGGATATGTCTATAATGATAAAGTGCTTCCAATAATTCGAAATTATGCAGTTTCTTCCGGACAAACCATTCTTGATTTACCAACGTCATCGTTGACACATGTCAAAGGTGAGTTGTTAAAAGCAGTTATGAACATGCAGCCGTCTTCGGGTGTTTACGGTGACACTAGCCGAATGATCAATGAAATTTCTGATCAACTAAAACACAGAGAAGATGCAGCCATTAGACAACGGGAATCAGAAAGATTTATTCCGTTAACAGCAGAACAGAAACAGGCCTTTGCGCAAAAGGCTCAAGAAGCGACAACACTTAAAGATCAGTTCGTTACAGAAATGCGTGCAAAATATCCAGCGTTAGCGATAACTGATGACGGGTCTCTTTTAGCTAATCGAAACTTTTTAAGTCAAAGCGACCAAGTTAGAATAAAAGAAATTGGTTCGGCAATGGCGGCTGCTAGCCGTGCAAATGGTGAACCGAATTTAATGTATTTGAATAACCTTGATGATCGCATTGAGGGCTATTTAAGAGCTACCGCGGCACAACAGGTGGATATTAATGGCGTTGATCTAGATCTTTCTCCATCAACTCCAGCTGCCGTGGTAAATCAGCCGACCGGTAACGCAGATTCAAGAATCGGTTACACTCCTGAGACGACTCAGCTGACCAGCGATCTTATGGGGCAATCGAGATCCTTTGTCATGAGAATGGATTCGATGGGAGTAAGTCAAAGCCAAATATTTGCGCCTGATTCTAGAGTTAAAATCGCAGATCAAGCGACTTATGCGCA
>JAYVAZ010000221.1:0-10508 GCA_043750675.1 Pseudobdellovibrionaceae bacterium
AATTTGGCGCGGACAATATTATCAAGAGTTAAGAGACGCGATTAACAACAAATATTTGGCCAAGCATTGCCATGTTTGTGAAAAAAATATCCTTAAACAAAATTTTCACAATCCTTTGGCTAAGGCCTATGACTTGGACCAACCCATCATCAGTTATCCAACCATAATGGAATTTGAAGTTTCTAATAAGTGCAATCTTGAATGTTTGATGTGTAACGGAAACCTATCGTCAAGCATTCGAAAAAATCGTGATCAGTTAGAGAATTTGAAGTCACCATATGACGGTCAGTTTGTAAAGCAACTAGAAGAGTTTATTCCGCACTTAAAGGAAGCTCGATTTAATGGTGGCGAACCTTTTTTGCATACAGTTTGTTATGATATTTGGGAGCGGATGATTGAGTTAAATCCTAATATCGAAATTACAATTGCGACAAATGGTTCCCAATATAATTCACGCATCGAACAGCTGCTAAACAAGGGAAAGTTTCGTATTAATATTTCGGTCGATGGTATAACTAAAGAAACCTACGAATCTATTCGGGTAAACGCCAACTTTGATAAGTTGTTGATTAATATTAAAAAATTCGGCGAGTATTGCCATCAAAAAGGCACGATTTTAAGCATTATGATTAATCCAATGCGGAACAACTGGTTTGAAATGCCGGCTTTCGTTAATTATTGTAATAAAAATAATTACCACCTTTGGTTTAATACAATTTATCGTCCTTTTCATTTGTCTTTATGGAACTTACCCTCTGCCGAATTGCAGAAAGTGGTGGATACGTTATCGGAGACCTCATTTGAAAGGTTTGAAGGAACAACAGAATCCATATATTACGGAAACACCAAAAAATTTCAGAATCTAGTGTTTACTCAGTTGGCGAACTGGCTAAAAGATCAAAAAGAAAAAGAAGCAAAGAAGTTAGACTATGTCTTTTGGAAGTCGACTATTAATCATTCGAAAGAGCGCTTTAACGACGAATTTAAAAATCACTTTGTTAAGTCAGCTAAAGCGAACTTGATTGAAGATTATTTAAATAAAATTTCGTTTATCGAAAGCAAAATTTCAAAAAACATAGAAGAAAATATTTTCTATAAATACTTATTAGATCAAAATATAGATTTTGTGGTTGATCAGCTTCAAAATAAAAGTTCTGAGTCTTTTGTAGAAAAAATTTACTTCGAACTAAATTACTACTGACGGGTTGAATATGAGTTCTAATTTACCTGAAAACTTTTGCATTATGCCCTGGATAAATGCTTCGATTGACGTAAATGGTGCTGTTCGCCCTTGTTGTAAATATGTTCAACCTTCACAGTCTAAAGAATTAAGTCTAGGGAATTTAGGGACTGAAAACATTCAGGAAATATGGGGCGGAAAAGCCTTCGAAAATTTGCGGCAGGAATTTTTGTCAAATGGAAAACCTATCGGTTGCAGAACTTGTTGGGACGAAGAGGCGGCCGGGATTGAAAGTTACCGTAAGACCTTTGTTAGGGGATCGCAAGCAGTTGATCTTTCCCAAATAAAAATAGCAGATTTAAGCGAATTCAAAAAGCCAATAACTTTGGATCTTAAGACTAGTAACAAATGTAATTTAAAATGTCGGATATGCGGGCCGATTGCCTCTTCAGCGTATTTGGCTGAAGACTTGGAAAATCAAACGGGCTTTCAAATCGGCGCCACTGAAAAAATGTATCTGACGAAAGAAAAGTTCTTTGGCGTTCCAGAAAATGAACAGTGGCTGATCGATACTTTGAAAAATTGCAAACACATAGAGATGACTGGTGGGGAACCGCTACTTAGTATTGAAAATAGGAAGATCGAGCAATTGGCCATAGACATGGGCGTGTCTGGCCAAATTAGCTTATCGTATAACACCAATGTGAGTGTTTTCTCGTTGGAAGTGGTTAAGTCATGGGCAAAGTTTAAGTCGGTGGTCGTTTGTCTAAGTATCGATGATGTTTTTGAACGGTATGAATATCAAAGGTTTCCCGCAAAGTGGTCCACAGTTGAACGAAATTTAACTGCCTACAAAAACCAAGTGCCTAAAAATACTAGGCTGATTATCTTTTGCAGCGTCAGCACCTTAAATGTCTTTTATCTGAAAGAAATTCTAACTTGGTTTATAAAAAATTATCCAGAAATTGATTGTTATTTAAATATCGTTCACAACGATAATTGGTTTAATATCCAAAACAGCAATGCTCAATTTAAAAAAGAGGTCACCCAAAAGCTGGGATTTTTATCCAAAGACCTAGAAGCCGCGAATCAACTTCAATTAAAATTGCAAGTCGATGAATTAGTCCGCTTTCTTAACTTAACGAATCACTTAGATCTTAGCGAAAAATTGAAAACCGAGTTAGAAAAAAGAGACCGAATTAGAAATCAGAACTACCGAAGCACGTTTCCAGATATTTTGCTTTGAAGAGGCGCAGCATGTCAGGCGTGGATATTTTGGTATTTAAATAATGGATACATTAAGTTATGTTCCAAAGTATGAACGACCTAGTTAAGTTAGAACACTTCAATCCGGATCATAGCAATTATGTGGTTCTTAATTGGTGTTTAGGCAATACTTGCAACTTTTCCTGTTCTTATTGTCCTGAAGACTTGCATTCTGGAACGAATGCCTGGCCGCAGGCCGATGTAGTATTGAAATTTCTTAATCAATTCATTTCTCGTTATTCCGGTCAAAAAAAATACATAGAATTTACCGGTGGCGAAGTAACGTTATGGAAAGATATGCCTTTAGTTTGTGAATATTTAAAGGAATACGATTGCAGAGTCGGAGTTATTTCAAATGGCTCAAGAACATTGGAGTTCTGGCAAAAGTTCGTGAAAAATATTGACCATGTGTGCTTAAGTTTTCATTCGGAAAAAGGTAACCCCGAGCATTTTTTTAAAATAGTGCAGTTTTTAGCAGATAAGATTCGGGTTCATGTCAATATCATGATGAATCCAGACAAATTTGATATCTTGGTTCCTTTAGCATATAAAGTGGTGAATGAAATTCCTGATATCAGCATCGCTATTCAGCCACTGGTTATCGATTTCGGAGATGTTCTGTTTAATTATACGGAAGAGCAACGTAAAATAATCGATGACCAAAATAATTTGTTTGTGACTAAAATAAAAAGGACTAAAGAATACGATTACTATCGAGGCGCTATGAATCAGGTCTTCGCAGACGGAAGCAAAAAAGTCATTGCGCCACAAAGGCTGATTTCTTCCCAACAAAATAACTGGATTGGCTGGGATTGTTCTGTTGGTCTTGAACAGCTGGTCGTTAGCAAAGAAGGAAATGTGTCTAGGGCGTGGTGTGGTGTCGGGGGAAATTTTGCTACCATCTACCAGGATGACATTCATTTTCCTCTGAAAGCAATCACCTGTACGAAAAACTTCTGTCATTGTAATCTGGATATCATGGCGACAAAGACAAATCCTAATTCCCAAAGTCTCTTATCCCAGGGTCCAGTATTGAACGGATCCCATTAAAATATGCAAAATTTGGAAACAAAAGAAAATCTAATTGGCGTTTTGGAAGAATATAACGAGACGCGCCCACTGGCATCTCGAAATCTTATTTGTCATGCACCCTCTGTAAGCCTTAATTTTAATCAGGACGGAATGATAAGCGCCTGCTGCTATAATAGAACCCATGTGTTAGGGGAATATCCAAAAGATAATCTTGGTAACGTTTGGAAATCGGCTAAAGCAAAAGAACTTCGGCAAGCCATCAAAGACTTAGATCTTACTAAGGGCTGCGCATTGTGCCGAGTACAGATTATTGGGAAAAGTTTTTTTTCAACATTGGCCCGTAATTTTGACAATACTTTGGTAAATGGAGATTTGGCGGCAGAAAGCGGTCCAAGAATTCTTGAGTTTGAATTAAGTAATCTTTGTAACCTAGAATGCATTATGTGTAACGGTCATTTCTCGTCCGCTATTCGTAAAAATCGCGAAAAACTACCGCCCATTATCAGTCCTTATGACGAAAAATTTGTGCAGCAACTTAGGCCATTTTGGACGACGGTAGAATGGGCACGGTTTTTGGGGGGTGAACCCTTTTTAAATCCATTGTATTTTAAAATTTGGGAGCAAATCGTAGAGGTTAAATCCAGCGCAGCTGTCGCGATCACTTCCAACGGCACCATTATGAACAAAAAAGTAGAATGGGTCTTAGAAAATGTAAAACCGTTTATGATTTTATCCATCGATTCATTAGATAAAAAAACTTACGAATCTATTCGCGTTAATGCCAGTTACGAACAGATGAAGGAAAATTTGTTTCAATTTATCAGTTATGCTCAAGTCCAAAATCGGTCCGTTGATATCATGATCTGTCCTTTGGTTTCAAATTGGGAAGAAATACCACAAATTTTTGATTGGGGATTTGATCATGAAGTTTGCGTTGGTGTAAACACGGTTATAAAACCAGAAGAATTATCTTTACGAAGTTTGAGTTCAAAAGTACTGATGGAAATCGCAGCAAAGTTTAAGGCCCATAAGCTGAAATCCGTTATCACAACCGAATCCACCTTTAGTGGAAGGCAAAAAGCAATTTCTGCTTTACATCAGCAGCGGTTTGATAGCCTCATTGCACTCATACAATTTTGGGGACAAAGCAATGCGGTCAATGAGTTTGATCGTTCGGGCGTTCTTAATGGATAAAAAACAGTTAGTGAGTAGATTCCAAAAAAGCGCAGTTTTGGTGCTGATGCTTTTACTTTTCGTAAAAATTATCAGCCTGAAGCGGTCATCCCATTTGGTAAAGTTGACTAATGTAAACGTTACGCCAACATTCAAACTGGTTGCAGCCCCCAGTCTTACTTCTTATTTCAAGTCAAAAAGTAAAATTGTTGATCCAAGAAGTGTTTCGCTTCCCAAAATATTTCTTGGAGTGAGTCGTGATCAAAAACTCAAACCCACCTTGGATTTTTCAAATACTATAAATAAAAATGAATTCGCGTTTAATTTGCAGAATATTCAAGTAAAGGATGATAGCAAAATCGGAATATTTTCTTTTGCCAATGCTCGAACTTATGCTAATTTTGGCCGCTTTTCCAGTGATGAGATCAGCAAAAATGACGGATTTAGTATTTTTTTTGTTTTTAAAGATCTCGATGGAAAATCGGCCGATTTCCTGTCATTGGGGGATTGTTCAATGAATCGATTTTTAATCGGCGCGCCATCGAGCCCTAAATTTTTTTCATTTGATTTGGGAAGTCCCGATCAAAAGTCCATAGAGGTTCCCCTTAGTGATGATTATAAGGGTTTGCATTTTATTGCGATAGTTAAAGAGAAATCCTCGCTGGACTTATTTTATAATTATAAACAGTTTCATTTTGAAAAAGTACAGAATCAAAACTCGCTCAAGTGGGATTCTAAAAATTTTACGTTGGGTCATAGCGAATGCGGCAATCCTTTTATAAATCGATTAGGAGACTTTCTTTTCGTCAACTCAGCAGTCAACAGTGAACTTCGCAATTCCCTGATTTCGTACTATCAAAAAAAATATTTACGATAATATAATAAAATTCTTGGCACCTACTTGTTTAAAAAATTCGTGGCCTCCCGCAGCGATTAATAACAATTTTTTAAAAAGGGGACATTCTTGGTTTTTTTAGATTTAATAACTGCATGACTGTTCGAGGGCTATTGCTAAAAATCGATGCATTGAAAGAAAAATTTCCAAGGTTAGTCGCCGTCGCCCAATCAGAGATCTTTCATTTTATTCTGTTATGTATTATCAGTTTATTGCACTGTAAAGATGTATTTAAATTTCGCGCTGATCTAGATATCTGGGACGAAGCTTGGTATTTACTTAAAGATAGTAGTTTTCCTAAAGTTTTTTTTACGAATCTTAGTATTGGTCCCTTGTACACAGGCTGGTATTCGCTGATTCGCGGTTTTACTGAAAATTTGCCGCAACTATATTATTTAAGTTCACTCTTGGTTTCGTTTGCGATTGGGCCCATTTTCTACCTTTTTTTGCGCAGAAATCGATTCACAGTATTACAGTCGCTGCTTGCGTTTTTTCTGATTCTTTTTTACCCGCCGCTAGTTACTGTTTCGCGATTTGTAAATAATTTTGCTTTATTCTTTACTTTGACAGGGCTCCTTCTTGTGACTTTCGCGCAAAATAGGTTATCAAAGCTTTGGCTTACGACGATTATTTTTTTCTTTGCTACTTACAGTAGGCCGGAACTGGCGGCCGCATTTATGATTTGTTTTGGAATATACAGTTTTTATTTTTTCCAAAAATTATTTCGGACCAAAATGTCTGGGCTGGAAAGTCTAAAAATGATTTTGCTTTTAGGTTTACTTTTTATTCAAATCTTAGGGGCTGCTGCGGAAGTCCATGTCGGAAATATCACCCATAGTTTATATGTTTTTAAGTATTACAGCCAAAGTAGGATGGGCGGAGGCCTATCCTACTTTAACTGGATTTACGGTAATCCAAATACCCTAGCGCAAGCGATCGGCAATAATCCAATAGAATTTTTTCATCATGTAGTCTACTCTATGAATGCTTTTTTCCCAAAATTTTGGAAAGCTTTTGCTAGTTTTGAAGCTCATGAAGATTTGGGTTTTTATTTAGTGATTATTTTAATCTTATTTTTAAGTCTGATTTCAAAACAGCGTACGCAGCCAAACGAAACTGCTGAACCCATTTGGAAAGACCAAATTCTATTTCTGATTTTAATGACCGTACCTGTTTTTCTGTCAGGAATTGTCTTTGGCGCAAATACGAGGTATTTTATTTTTCCAATGATTTGCGTTTTCGCGTTTATACCGAAAATGCTTTTTAGGTCAGACGTTAGAAAAAGCCCGCCTGCGGTCTTCCTTTTGATAGTCGTTTTCATTCAAATCAGCTCGCCGGCGAAGTTCAAAGATGTCGGTTATGATATTTATCAGACTGAGGCCGAAGGTAGCAAAAGTTGTGGCGGCGTGACCGAAGCCACTACCAAAGTAATTAACTTGCAAAAGCAGTTCAAATTGGATCGGACGCTGAGTGTCCTTTCCAACGGCAATCTCTACCTATACACAGGTAACAAATATGTGCTTAACTGTGGAACTGTGGAAGAGTGTTTTTCGGGCGTCACCGATGAAGATTTGACTAATGGCAACATAGAATCTTATTTGGCACCCTTTTTTGCTGTTATAAGGGATCGCAGCTTCAACCATACCATTTCATTAATGCCCGCTGAAAAGAAGAGGTGGTTCACCTTGTTTTTTTCGAATCCTGAAAAATATGGGTTTAAGTCACTGCATATGAATTGCACTGAAACGGCCTTGCTTGTAAGAACTAGCGTTTTGGCCGAGCTGTAAAACATGACCTCAAATAAAGTGAAAAAATGATGGAAGAAAAAAACGAATTCAACCCTATAATATCTAAAGGCGACACCCTAATCTGCGTTGGTATTTTAGTGCTTATTGTCGTTTTTATTCTGATAAACGCAAATTTCTTTGTTCATTTCCCAGACTGGCAATTTATCGTTTTACATCCAGAGCCATAGCGTGATTCATGCATTGTAGCCTAGCGTAAAAAAAAATTATGTGGTTAACTTAGGCAAAATTTAGGAACAAAAAATGCCGATTCTTCAAGAAAATAATACAATCTGTAATCTGCGCTGGGGATACCCAGTAGTTAATTTTGGACAACAAGCGATTAGAACCTGTTGTAAAACTCCCATTCGCCGTTTAACCCCAGAAGAGATTGCAAAAGATAAAGAAAATTTATTTCTAAATGATGAATACACGATTCAAAGACGTAAGGAAATGTTTGCCGGTTATAAACACAATGATTGTTACAGTTGCTGGCAAACGGAAGCCAAAGGTGCCACTAGCATGCGTGGAATCGTAAAGGAATTGGATCGGTTAAATTTCAACGACGCATATTCAAAATATTTAAATTCCACACATGCAGTAGAACCTACTTCTGATGACGCCATTTTAAGATCAAACAAACCCTTCCTGTTAGACATCGAATTGTCGAATCTATGTGACGCAAAATGTGTATACTGCAATCGTTTTTTTAGCACCCGTTGGGAAAAGTATGAAATTGAACAGGGCAGTTACACTAAAAAAGCGCAAGAAAAAGACAAGGCTCGTAAGACCGAAGATTTTGAAAAGTATTTTTGGTCTTGGTTTGAAGAAGTCCACAAAAGTTTAGACACTGTAAATTTTATTGGCGGCGAACCTTTAATCAACCCCAAGTACTATGAATACCTAGAAAAAATCTATAACGATTACGATGTTAACAACGAAAAGAAGCTGACCATAAATACGGTCACTAATTTCAACACGCCTGAAATTCATTTCAATCGATTTATGTTATTGGTTAATAAGTTAACTGGAAAATTTAATTTTTCATTGGACGTATCTATTGATGCAACCGAGGATCAGTTTGAATTTATTCGTGAAGGCATTAAATGGAACCGAGTAAAAACAAACCTTTTTAAATTTTTAGATTTTAAACACCAGAATGTTGAAATAGGTTTTATCATTACGATGACTAATTTAAATGTAACCGATTTTATCAACGTGCTTAAATTGGGTGTAGAAATTCATCAGAAATACGGCGTTGTAGTTAATTTAAAAGCAAACAGCGTAAGTATGCCAAATTACCTTTCTCCCTATTTATTAACTAAGGAATATTCAAGATACTACAAAGAGGCCAGAGAGTATCTTGAGCAACATTTAGATCAGGCGCCTGTAGGTAAGTTTTTTCATAATGTATTCAGTTGGAAAAGGTACTGCAGTTTTCTGCAGGATTTAGAAAATGCGATTGATACTCATCCTCCGGATAAGGCTTTATTGAAAGACTTTAACAAGTGGATGTTTTGTCACCCTCAAGGCTTTAAAAAGAACGAAATTTTTAAAAATCATAAGGCCTATTTTGATTTTTGCGAGCAGTTATGAAGAATTTCGAAGGACTTAAAAACTCCTTTTGTACCAGCCGTTGGACTGAACCGGTCATTCACTTCGGGCGAGGTGAAATAAAAACTTGCTGCCGGACTACTCCGGAAATAATCGATGCGTGTATTTTTAAAATTAAAAAAGAATCTGTCTTTTTAAACAGCGATGTTGAAAAAACCAGTCGTGAACAAATGTTAAACGGTGTCCGTCCGCCGAGTTGCCAGGAATGCTGGGAATTAGAAGATAAGGGGCTTAAAAGTTATCGAAAACTAGGCCCTTATGAAAATTCAGAAAACGAAGGTGACCAGTGGCTGGAATCGGTCAGTAAAAAAACTACGGGAGAGTCCTATCGTCCATTCGCCCTATTTTTATTTTTAGATAATGTTTGTGATTTAAAATGTTCGTACTGCTATTACGGATTAAGTTCCTCTTGGCAAAAGGAAGATTTAGATAGAAATGTACTATCCACCTACCAACAAAATGATGTTAAAGTTCGCGCACCAGAAGGATTTGAAGAAAGCTTTTGGAATTGGATTGAACCATTGAAAACGGAAGTTCATTCCATTAAGTTTCTGGGTGGGGAGCCAACGGCAATTCCCAAGTTTTATGATTTTTTAGATCGTTTTATCGAAATGTATCGTCCCATTAATTTATCACAGAAGTTGGATTTTAATTTAGTAACTAACTTAAATACCAAAGAGAATCTTTTTGAAAAATTCAAAAAAAGCATTGAAATCATTTGCGAGAAGTATGATTTTCATATCGACGTTTCGATGGAAAGTGTCGGGCCGCGCGCAGAATATATTCGAAACGGCGTAAATTGGGAGCGGTGGTTAAAGAACTATCGGCAACTGTTAAGTATAAAAAATCCAAATTTGCACATCAGTTTAAGTCCGACGATCAATAGCCTTTGTGTTTCTAGTTTTTCCACCTTTATTGAATTGGCATTAAAAGAAGCTAAGCTTGCGGGAAAGTCATTGGGGATCCGGAAGAACTTGGTTACCTCTCCAAAAAGAATGTCGCCCTTTATGCTAGACAGATCTTATTTGGCCTATATTGATGATACCATAGAGGTTATAAATCATTACGGTCCTGAGGATTCTTCCTGGAGTGAATACATTACCTTCCTAGAAAATCTAAAAACCGGAATCGGCAATGAAACAAATAAAGTTTCTATGCGCCGTGAATTTGTCGATTTTATCAATACCACCGATAAACATCGTAAAACGGATCTACTAGCTACGTTCCCTGAATATCAGAAGTTCTGGACGGAAATTAACAATCCATGAATTCAGAACAAAGTCTTTGTGTTTACCCTTGGAATAATTTAACCATCGATCCTGATGGCAAAGTACGACCTTGCTGTAAATACGAATCTTACTATGCGGATGATTCCGGGAACTATTTAAATATTAATCAGCAATCCTTGGGTCAAATTTGGGATAGTTCGGCGATTGATAAATTAAAAAATTCTTTTCTTGAAGGTAAAAAGCTAAAAGAGTGCAGCCGCTGTTGGGACGAAGAAAAAATTGGAATGCGATCAATGCGGCAAGAGGCTTTCCTGACTCGCCCAAATGCTGAATTC
>JAYVAZ010000222.1:0-8124 GCA_043750675.1 Pseudobdellovibrionaceae bacterium
AAAGACTAAAAATGTAAAGTTCAAGAAAACTGGATCTAAAAAACCAACAGCGGTTGACCGATACCTAAAATACCTTGAATGGGAAGAAGGCAAAAAGAAGCTGTCGATCTTCTTTACATACCCGGCGATGTCTCAAAATTTTTCACGAAGTGGGCCGATTTTATTTTAAAATATTAGGGGTACGTAATCCCTCTAGGAGTTCTAATAAACTCTTTCGATGGATGGGTTTCGTTAAGAAGTGTGAAAATCCCGAGTCTATTGCTCGTTCCCGCTCTTCCTTCATTGCATGGGCGGTCAGTGCTACGATCGGGCCGGTATTGCCTTTGGATCGAAGCATTTTCACAGCATCATGGCCATCCATAACTGGCATCTGAATATCCATTAGTATCACATTATAGGCATGAGCCTGCGCAAACTTAACACCTTCGGAACCGTTATTCGCCAACGAAATTTTTGCGCCAGTCTTTGCCAACATTTTCTGAATCAAAAATTGATTATCTGGCGAATCCTCTACTAAAAGAATATCCAACCCTGATAAATCAATACTAGGGCGATCGGTTTTAACGTCGTGATCTGGGGTAATTCGGATTTCTTTCAGCGGAATAAGTTTTACATTCGCAGATGTCTTCACCTGTATGCGGACTGCAAAAGTACTTCCTGCACCGATCTTACTTTCAAGAAGTTCGAAATCTCCTCCCAGGGCTTGGCTTAGGTTTTTAGTCAGAATAAGTCCAAGACCCGTACCGCCAAACTTTCGAGTAGTGGAAGGATCAGCTTGGGAAAAAGCTTGAAAAAGTCCTTTTCTTTGTTCTTCGGAAATTCCACGACCTGTATCGGTAACTCGAAAATACAGGTGACCCTCACCATACGAAACGGCTAATTCAACTTTCCCTTTTTCAGTAAATTTAATAGCGTTACCTACAATGTTGGAAAGAATCTGGCGTAAACGAGTAGGATCAGTAATTATAAATTCGGGCAGAAGTGTAGAAGACGTGAATTCAAAAGCGATTCCATTTTCACGGGCCTTCATTGCGGCCAGCGAAGTAAAGTCTGCCATAAATTGAATTAAAGAAAACTCAAGATTCTCGATAACCATTTTTCCGGCTTCGACTTTCGTTAAATCCAAAATATCATCAATGATTCGCATCAAATGTTGGGAGTTTCGATCGATAATGGACAGGTAATTTTCAAAAACCGCATGGTCTAATCCCGTTTCCTTTAACAAATCAACGAAACCCATAATTGCACCTAAGGGTGTGCGAATTTCATGTGACATATTCGCCAGAAACGCTGATTTAGCTTGGTTGGCTTTTTCCGCCTGCAGCCTAGTGGCTTCTAATTCCTGCTTTTGCGCGGTCTGATATTTGGACTCGACTTCAGCATATCTTCCAGCCGCTATGGAGACGCCATTATCGATAAACTCATGAACGGTTTCGCGAGCTTTCTGATCTAACGAACATTCAGATTCTAGTTTTCGTAAAATAACCATTCGTAGAAGCGTGTATTCCCCAACGACCTCTTCCAGAGTATATTCAGGTTGGTGTGCGCGATCATCCCCATGCTCTCTTGCAACGGCGGCATTTTTTGCATCTAAAGTGCTGGGTCTTTCGGAAGAAAGCGTCGCTGCCAATTGTTCCAAAAACTGAGGAAGCGAATCCTGAAGGGCTAATCGACTTTGGGCCCTAGCGGCAGGAACTTTCAGCCGAGCCAGTTTTTCCCACTCACTTAATATTTCATTTTTAGATCGGAATAGGCACTCAGCGAGCAATGGGTGTGGCGGTGTCGAATTTTTTGAAGTCATAATGTTCCGTTTGCTTCGTTTATCTATTTCGGAAAGCTATCTACATCAGAAAGATTAAACCCTGTATTAAAAGTTGAACTGGACTGTTGCGAAATTAGCAGGATAGTTACAAATTGGCAAACCGATTTCATAAAAATGAATAAATGTGCGGCACCATTATTAGTGTGCCATGTATGCGGCACTAATTTAGGTGTGCCGTTTCAGCTGCATCTTTAAATCGCCGATTTTAAACTTGCCCTTTGACATTCGTTTTAAGGCCAAAGCAACAAAATGGCGGTGGCAAATTGCGCCATTCACCAGCGACACCTACTCAGATCAAGGATCAATTTGAATTTCAAATCGCTTGTCCAATGAATGACCGGCATCCTTAATAACTCCGTCGTTTTCATGAAGATCCCGCAGGGTGAAGCCCACTGTAATATGTGGAAAGAAATGCTCGGCCTTGAATGTTCCCGGTTTGCCACCGCCTTTTAAAAATTCAGCTTCGATGGCTTGGCGAATTTTTAGAAGATTTTTTGATTTAACAATCACAAATAATGTACTTTCTAGTTTTCCGTCCACCTTCGCTTCACCATGGCCCATTCCAACAATCTGCAAATCAGATTCTTGAATCTTCAGATCACCGGCGATTTGATCTATCCTTGTCTGGGTCACTTTTCCTGCAATCAAGACAGGCGTTTCAATTGGCGTTACTACAGTAACATGGGCTTCTCCGTCTTTGGACCAACCCTGAAACCATTTTAATTTTATGTGAAGATTTTGTTCGATTTGCCCGCGAAGGGAAAGAATGGGAGCGTAGTCGATATTTAACGCCAAAGCATTTTCGTGTTCTACAAATGGCATCGTTGTTGTTTTATAAATGGCGCTGGATAAGGATAGAACCTTCGCTGTCGTTCTGGCTGCCGCTGCGGGTGGCATCGCGAACAACGCTACCAAAGGAGAAGCGAAGGCGGACATTGTTGGAATGCCAACCAACCCGGAAGTAAGAATAAAAAGCGAAATCAAATTTAATAAATATAATCTCATAGGGACCCGTTTTCTAATGAAGTTATCCTTGTTACTGGCTATCTAATTATTCAGAATCACTTTTTTATGCAATTAAATTTTTCATATTCTTCTTCGTGGTCATTCAGCGGTCTCTGCGCCTGCTTTCTGTCTCGGTAAATTGCTGCCAGCAAAAACAAGATCTGACTTTTCAAATAGCTCATCGAGATTTGAAAACAAGAAGCCCAATACCGTTACAATAAAAAAATCTCAATTAACACTTTCCCGTCAACGGACAAACAGTCCAACCTAGCGCGCCAAAACATTTCTTAATTTAATCTGCTCGAATAAATTGCGTCAACAACTTATCTGATCTAGGAATTCCCGCTGAAGCGGGCTAGAATAATTGCTTTCATGTAGATCATTGCGAGGAAAAAAATTTGTCTGAATCAAAATCAAATACACCCGGCTATAAATACGTTCTTGCACTGGCAGCACTTGGAGTTGTTTATGGAGACATCGGAACCAGTCCACTGTATGCGCTAAAAGAAGCTTTTCATCCTGATCATCATATGCTGGCGGATCCGCAGAATGTGCTGGGGCTTTTGTCACTTATTTTTTGGTCATTGACCTTGGTGATCTCTTTTAAATATTTAGGATTTATCCTTCGAGCAGACGATAAAGGCGAGGGCGGAATTTTGGCCCTGACCTCTCTGATTACTTCTACTGATGAAGTGCCTGATAAAAATCCTAAAAGAAGAAACCTTCTAATCTTGCTGGGATTATTTGGAACCGCTTTGTTGTATGGCGATGGAATGATAACTCCTGCGATTTCTATTTTGAGTGCCGTTGAGGGGCTTAGTTTAATCACCCCCGTGTTTAATCCTTATGTTAATTGGATTACCATTGGGATCTTAATTGGACTTTTTTCTATTCAAAAGCATGGAACCAGTGCGGTCGGAAAAATATTTGGTCCGGTCACTTTAACTTGGTTTATTGTGATTGCGGCTTTAGGCATCGGTAGCATTTTTCAGACGCCAGAGATACTGAAAGCGCTGAATCCAATCTACATTTTTTCATTCTTTCAAAAAAATATGTGGTACGGATTCGTCGCTTTGGGATCGGTATTTCTGGTGGTTACCGGCGGCGAAGCCCTTTATTCAGATCTGGGGCACTTCGGTAGAAAACCCATTACGCAGGCCTGGTTTTTTGTGGCGTTACCGGCCCTTACGTTGAACTATTTCGGTCAGGGTGCGCTTCTTTTGAGAACACCTTCGGCAATTGAAAATCCATTTTTTTTACTAGCGCCTGGCTGGGCACTTTATCCGTTGGTGATTCTTGCAGCGCTGGCTACGACCATTGCTTCCCAAGCATTAATCACTGGTGTTTTTTCGATCACGATGCAAGCCGTTCAAAATAAATATGCGCCCCGTTTGCACATAGCGCACACCTCTGAAAAGGAGTCGGGACAAATCTATGTAAAAAACATGAGTCGCCTTTTAATGGTTGGAGCCATTGGTTTGGTCCTCGCATTCAAAACATCCAGTAATCTGGCCGCAGCCTACGGGCTGGCAGTTACCACAACAATGGTTATCACATCCATTTTGTTTTACGTTTTCGCTCGTGAAAAGTGGGGATGGAGCCGTTTAGCCGCAGGATCCGTTTGTGGACTTTTTTTAATTATAGATCTGGGATTTTGGAGTGCCAACATCTTAAAAATAGTTGAGGGTGGTTGGTTTCCACTTTTGGTGGGAATCGTGGGTTTTACGATCATGACTACTTGGCATTCGGGACGTAAGTTACTTTCTTTAAGAATGGCTAAAAAAATGATGCCGTTAGAAAAGTTTCTAAAAGATCTAGAAGCCGAAAATCCGATTCGGACCCCGGGGACTGCCGTTTACTTGAATCGAAGTTTGGCCTATGCACCTTACGCTTTGGTCCACACTTATGAGCATTTCAAAACGGTCCATCGCAATTTGATATTTTTATTTGTTTCTATCAGTAAATCGTCCACGGTTAACCATTCGCAGCGGTCAAAAGTTGTCGATCTGGGGCACGGTAACTTCCATGTGACTTTAAATTATGGATATTTAGACCTTCCCAATGTTCCCCGAGATATTCGTGACCTGAAGTTCGGCAATATCGAAGTGGATTTTAGCAAGATCAGTTATGTTATTGGACGACAAAGTCTTTTTGCCACTGAATTTCCTGGCATGGCTATTTGGCGCGAAAAAATATTTAGTTTAATTTCAAGGAACGAAATTTCCGCCACTGATTATTTCCAACTTCCCAAAGATCGAGTTGTTGAAATTGGAATCCAGATTGAACTTTAAAAAACAGTGAAAACCTAATTCAGGGCCAATTACCAATCGTTACCGGGTTGCCATTCAGTTGTGCTGTCGTAACAAATGTACCGGTATAGCCAGTACTGACGTAACCTGTAAAAGCAATTGAGGCCGTGTTTTCATTGCACAGCAAATTATTTATTTGCGCTAACTAGCGTCTTACAACCAGCCATGGCAAAACGATTCACGTCGAATGGCATTGCCGGTGGCATTTCCATTTTTTCCATCTCTTTCATAACTTTCTTATTAACCTGATTACGGTGGGACTTTGACTTATAAACAACAAACGCCAAAACAGCCGTTTCACTAGGCTTAAGTTTGCACATTTTTTTAAAGCCTAATCCATATTTCCCAAAATCTTCAATGGCACATTCATAGTAACTAAGTGCCCCGTGTTTCATCCAGGCTTTGCAGCCCATCACGGCCATTTTTTTGTAAGCATTCAGGTTTTTGCGTGCAATCGGTATAACGTATCCATCTACATAGTGAGCCATATTATCCTCCAAGAGGATAATATTCGCTCTAAAAATGCAATCGTGTCAAGGTCAGGTAAAGGGGCGGCGTCACCGTTCTATTGGTCCTGCCTGGCCCTAAAACCGTGTGTAAATAGGGTCGAAATATTATAAAATGTTTAAATGCAGGGACATTCTAATCATAAAATCGGATTATTATTATTTTGTTTTATGATCATGCTACCTAGCAGATATTCTTTCTCACAAAATATTAGTGGCTCGTTTACTTATCAGGACCTCAAAAGACTTATTCAAGAAAAAGATATTAGAACCATAGAACAATTAACGGCGGCCCTTCCCGACGAGTTGCAAAAAAATGTAGTGTTTCGTGTAAGACCACGCAATAAATTACAAGAGGGCCCGCGAGCCATTCGATTTACTACCGATGGAGCACTAACTATTACTCACAACGATGATGCCAGCAAAAAAGGCGGTCTGAAAATAGAAGTGTTGGAAAAGGATTCGGAAAACAATCATATGTTGCATGAAATTTCGTTTTCAAAAGATGGCGGTGCGCCGCCCACTTTTATGGAAAGCAGCCCACATGGAAAAGGATCCCAAATGCAAAGTTGCACCGGCTGTCACGGGAATCCGCCGCGAAAAATTTGGCCTAGCTATCCAAAATGGAAAGATGCTTGCGGAAGATATGATGATGTCATCGAAAAAGAGTGTGAAGATTTATTAACCAAACTTAAAACGAACAAAAGATTTAAAGATCTAAAATGGGATGCGGCGAATTCGGCTTGGCCCTACCGCAAACGTGGCGACACTATAAATATCGATACGATGCCGAATTCTAGATTTACCTTACTTATGCAAATCGACAACGCTGAACAATTTGCCAAAATTGTCGCGCAATCTCCATTATATGAAAAATTAAAATACACTCTTTTTAGTTCCGAGTTTTGTTTTACTCCCGAAGGTGAATATGCCCGATTGAAAGCCATTCTTTCCAGATCTCCCGATGTAAAGGTTCCCGCAAATTGGAGTCAGAGTAAAGGTGACTATGTTTTTGAAGTACTTAACCATAAGCCGGAATTAGACGAAGGTGCTAATTTTTTTGGGCAGTCGCAATCACGACTGTTCGAGTTTTTTGGAATACAAAACGGTAACTTGGGTGGCGGAGACACTTTAGAAAGAAATGGTGGAACCGGGATGGGCACGAACCTTAGTTTTAACAGATCGTCCAGTGAATATTTGCTGGTGCAGCTATTAAAACACGAGGCCAAAACGGATCTAAAAATTAAAGATGGTGTTGATAAAGCTCAAGTTAATTATTTCAACGGTGCAAAGTCTTCATCCACTGGAAATTCAGAGGTTGCGACCTTTTACAAAACTTCAGATGTAAAATTTCTAAACAAAGTTAAAAGTGCCTTATTAGACAGACATCCCAGTAAAATGCATTTGTGTGAATACTTTAAAGAAAAGTCCGCAGCCGAGCTGGCTAAATTAGAAAAGGAATTAGAACCTGTGGGGCTGAAATGTGCCGGAAGTCAGAAAACACTACTGCCCGTACCCCAAAGTTCCTGTATATCGCTTCCCGCGCAATTAAATGCGATTGATGATATTCAACCACATTTAGAAAAGCTGGTTTTGGAAAAAGGTAAAAGTTTATTAGAGAGCGCAAAATGTATCGCCTGCCATAACCCTAAAGGTGAAACCAGTGTTGGACCAAGATTTAGTTTTGACGATCCGGCCAAATTTGCGCAGGAGAATTTGGAATACGCTGCACAAAATGGTTCGGAAATAACTCAGGCGGCCCACTTAGCAATGAAAGATCCCAATCGCACAAAAAGAATGCCTTTAAATAATCTTCCTCTCAATGAAGAAGATCAAAAAGCGATTACCGCTTATTTGAATTTCATTTCCAAAAGTCAGAAGTCGCAGCCGTAGCGAAATTATACCTTCGTCGATACCTTCATTACGGCAAAACTCACTCCGACGAAAAGCTGGACTAGACCAGAAATTCCTAACAAAGTTTTCGCTAAAGGTTGGCGATGCTTACGACGAAACATACATTGAAATCGAAATTAAAAGGAAAAGCTAAAATGAAATCTACAAATAATCGGCAGAAGCAGTTTGGCAAATTATTGATCGTCGACGACGAGCCTGATATTCTTGAAAACCTTACCGAGATTCTAGAACCTTTTTGCTTGGAAGTTAAAACCGCATCAAACGGTTTAGATGCACTGGCAATTGTTAAATCCAACGAAGTGGATGCCGTATTAACAGATATTAAGATGCCAAAAATGACTGGACTCCAGTTTTTGGCTGAAATTCGTAGCCAATTATATCGTACTCCCGTCGTTATCCTAACGGGGCATGGCGATAAAAAAACTATGCTTGAGGCTTTAAGATTGGATGCAACAGATCTGCTAGAAAAGCCTTTCAGTATTGAGAGTGTTGTGGAAACCATGAGCAAGGCATTGGAGCTAGGACGAGCTATTCGTGAGACTGATCTTGCAATCGATAAAATTTTTAA
>JAYVAZ010000223.1:0-7617 GCA_043750675.1 Pseudobdellovibrionaceae bacterium
ATGCAGTAGCCCCCAAATACAATGTTCCCGAACTTAAACCAGAAATTAAAGGCTGTAACCACCACGTTTGAAGCCCGCCTAGCACAACTAAACCACCCAGAAAAAATCCCACCAATAAGGCTTCTCGAATCTTAAGTTCAGTTTGGTATTCTTGGGTTACTGTCGCTACACCTAAAAACAATAAAAATAAGCCGAAGAATAATACCGAATAATGGGAGGCAGCTATAATCCCCGTAAGGATCAGCAAATGAATGGCCACAACCCACAACGGCGGAGGCATTAACGTATTTTTCTGTGAAGACTGGATTTCAACGGCACTGATTTCATTCCTAAAATAGACAGCTACGGAAACCGTTGAAATAAAAATCGCAAGCATGGCCTTCCAGCCGAAGTGGGTGAACATAAACACCAAATCCCAGTTCCATTTGGCAGCAACCATCAATACGGGGGGTGCCGCATACGGAGTTAAAGTTCCTCCGATGGAAACATTCACAAACAACAAACCCAAGGTCGCATAACGAAAACGCTCCGATACGTTTTTATCAAAGAAACTATTTAAAAGAATTAATGCAGTTACTGTCATCGCCGCGGGCTCGGTAATAAGACTACCTAAGATGGGTCCTATCACAAGGGTAGCAATATAAAACCTTAATGATCTATTCCCCGGAATTAAATTGCTAAAAAGTGAAATAATATTTTCCGTTAGAACTAAAATCGGTTTGGTCGCACAAACAGTCATGATTACAAACACAAATAATGGTTCAGTAAAATTGCGGCCTTCAAGATAAGAAACCGCATTTTGGAAACCCGCCGAAATCATAAAAATTAAAATAAACAAACCGGCCCAAAATCCAAACACAACTTCTACTTCGCCCATTAAATGAAAAAAGTTTTCCCCTACCGAGCCATTTTTGTATTTGCCAGCCATTGTCTGAAAAAATTTAACTGAAAATGTGTGCAAAATAGCTAATGCAAAACAAATTGTCGCAAAATAGGAAATAAAAGATTCATTGATCATTCCCTATTCAAACATGAACAGGTAAGACTGTCAGCGAATTATTGATTGTATTAGCCCTGATACTTCCAAAATTTTGGTAAACAAAGTGCGGTTATTAAAATGGCGATAAAACAAATAATTCCACCCGAATATAAACTGAATTTTACTGATACTTGCGAAGCCACCCAACCGGCCCGGGCATTTCCTAATAAAGGCCCAGACATATAGGAAATCATTTCGATTCCGGATAATCGTCCTCGTAGTTGATTGGGTACCGTACGATTCCAAATGACTCCGCGGAAAATGGCGCTGATCATATCCGCGCCTCCAGCCAGTGCTAGGAAGATAAATGCCATCCACAAACTATTCGAAAACCCCACTAATACAATTCCCAACGCCCAAATGCTGGCAGCAATAACAACCCCTTTTCCATGCGAGGTAATTTTTGCGGTCCAACCACTAAATAGAGTCATAACCAAAGATCCCGTGGCCATTGCTGAAAAAAGAATTCCGGCCGCGGCGGCACCTCCCCAGCTTTCTGACATCGCCGGAAAAAGCGCTGTTGGAAATGCAAAAATCATCGCGACAATATCTATTAAATAAGTGCCCACTAATTCGGGTTTAGAAACTGCGAACTTTAATCCTTCTTTCGCATCCGCCAGTGCAGATTTTTCAGATTTCACCGGGTTTGCCGTAGGCGCCAGCAAATAAATACAAATAACTGCCACGATATAAGTTGCAACATCGACAGCAAACGCAATTTTCACTCCAAAATTGGCTATTATCAGACCCGCTAAGGCCGGTCCTGCAATCGCACCGAAAGAATAGCGAAAAGAACTTAACGCTCCGATAGACGCGTAATCTTTAGGATCAACTAAAACTTGGGTCAGAGCTTCCATTGCCGGCCGATGAAATCCCAGCACTGATTGCATCAATGCAACCAAACCAAAAATCACTGCGATCGAAGGTTTTTCTTGAAAAGAATTTAGCATTAAACCGAAAACTAAAAAACTCATCAAAATTTCAGAATACATCAATAGTTTACGTCGATTCAATCGATCAGCAAATGTACCTCCCAATAATCCAAATATCAAAACTGGTAAAAATTGTGTCAGACCAATCATTCCTACTAATGAGTTGTCTTTAGTCAGTTCGTAAACTTGGTAAGGTAATGCCACGTAACTAATCATGCTGCCCAAAAAAGAAACCAGCTGTCCTATAAAAAGATATCTAAATTGAGGATATTTTTTTAGCGGTTCAATATTGATTAACATATAACTCCGAAATCCAGAGAAGTGGGACAGTAATTAACATTACCTCTCCCCCTATCCTTTGATCAAACAAAAATAGGGAGGATCACTGTTTTAAATTAAAAGTTTTTTTGTCAGAACTGCGATGCGCCGTTCGCGAAAATTTCGAAACTAGTGAGTCAAGTTTGGAAAATTTCTATATCTTGTAGCAATCGTCGCCGTTTCATAAGGCGCTGCTAAAACTAGGCTTCTGAAATTATCCAAATCGTAAATATTATTACAAACGTTATCAGCGGTTGGACATGTGCCATCATTTGCACGGTCCGGTGCTACAGTTACTCCACTACTTGACTTAAATGCCAGGTAATCATCTTCGGTGTCCCACTCACGAACATAAACTCTGATACGATGTAAAACTTCGTATGCCTGATCCAAACACACAAAAGAGTACGAGTCGCTGCCAGAATACATTAACGAACCCGATCGATCATCGATAGGATCAATGAAGTAAGGCAAAGTAGAAACCGTCCCCGCCACATATCCGTCATGTGAATGCAAAGCTGGAGTATAAAAATTCGCGATGTCATAATTTTTTCGATTATTAGTGGTTTTAATGGGCGCGGTTATTTTGTATTTAGATAATATCCCGTCTTCGGCATCATCGATTAAATCCACTGGAATATTTTTATCCATGGAGGTGCTTTCATAACCTGTCCAGTCAGTTCTACCTGATCCCCCGATACAAGTTTTGTAATCTCCGCCCCAAGATTTTTCAGACGTTTCGGTAGTTGTCACCGAAGTATCTGTATTGGTTTTATTAATGGTAAAAGTATATTTTCCAAAACAACAATTTTGTCCGCCGGTAGAAGTTTTGTCATAAACACAAGTAGGAGTGCTGGTCGACTGATTAACGGTAATTTCCTTTTGGCCTCCGCAGGCCCCAGCTGCGCCACCATCCACCGAACAAGTATAAGCCGAAACGACTCCCGTCGTGTTAGCTGAAACAGCGATGGTCAATGAGTCGGGACCATAGCCTGATTCTTGGTTATAGAACCAATATGGGGAACGGCGAAGGAACGTACACATTCCCGCCGGAACATTATACGTTAGTTCCAGGCCGTGATAATAAATATCGCCCTCAGGAACTTCGACAAGACAAACAATGTCTTCACTTGAAGTTGCATCCGAACTAATTTTGCATTGACTAGCGAAACTGGAGTCCACATGCATATAAGATTGGATGTCGGCACTATTGCCAACGGTAACGGATAAAAAATCCGCAGTTGGCGTCGGAGTAGGAGTTGGTGCCAACGTCGGTGTGGGTTGAGTTGAACCCCCGGAACTAGTTGAGGCAACTTGTTCGGAACAACCCTGAATCAGGGTCATCGTTAAAAATAAAACGAATACGAACGAACAATGAACTTTATTAAAAGACTTCATATCACTCTCCGATACTATTATTACAAATTAGTATCGGTTAGCCCGGAGAAAAGAATGAGAGTTTCACCCTAATGCCAGAATTTTTCTAGACGTTAATCCTATTCGCGACCTGATCCTTTAAATATTCGATTAATCAAATCACCAGACCCAGACGCTGCTCTAGTTCTTGGATTTGATGGTTCACCTGGTTTTCCAACCGGCAAAGCCGCCGTTGTATTTTCCTTTTTCGGGCAGATGAAAATATGTAATAAACACATGCCTCCTACTATGAATGGCAATGCACAGGCAAAAGTCTTTAAACCACTTTGTTTGCACCAGTGTTCTTCTTTTACAACGGCTGCGGCAGGAGGTGCTGTCGGTACTACACGGGCTAGACCACATTTACTTAAAGCACCTTCTTCTTTTAATTTCCCTTGTTCGGCTTCATTAATGCCTTCGCTTTTTTCTTTTGCAATCAACCCAGACAACTCAGCACACTTATCTTTACCATCATCTTTTGCTGGCGGTGGTGGTGGTGGTAACGCCTGTGCCGCTGCGTTTGGCACCACAGCTGCTACTTCAACGGCTTCGCCACAAGATTTTCCTAAGATCTCACGATCTGCTTTCTCCGGACTATCCGCAGCTAATTTATGTAACTCCGCACATGCCGATGCCTTTTTTGCCAAAACCAATCGGTTCATCATAAATGCACAAGCCGTTCTATGACCCTGCGCCAAATCAATTTGTTTTCCACGATTATTCTTATCATTTACCATTACCGGGGGAAAACCTTTTAGAAAGTTCTTCTCTTCATATTTGGTTACGATGCGACTTTTTACTTTGTCCATGAACTTCACTTGATCGAATTCAGGATCACAACTCTTTCCGGCTGAAGCGATCTGCGCTGTTAGCTGAGTATAAAAATCTTCTTCGGTCTTTAAATTTAATTTATCCTTATTTTTCAAAACGCTAGCAACAAAGGCCTCACCTTTTTTACCGTCGCTATCACCCTCTAAATTATGCAGCTGATTACATTTGTCAGACACGTAAACGGCCGGCAAACTTTTTTCCCGAGGAACGCAAGAAGCCGCCCCCGCGTCTGTGAATCCGTAGATAAGTGGATTGCACGAAAACTGTCCTGCCAAACAAGAACCCTGAACCGACTTATCACTAAGTCCGCAAATATTTTTATCTTTCGGTGGTGCGCGCTGGTCGAATTTGGTCATATTTCCGGCTACGATACAAGTGCCATCAGCATAAGAGGCATAGGCCGTCGACAAGATGAAATCAATGTAAGAAACTTGTTTCGGTACTCCAATTTGTGACAACTCTTTGACTTCGGTTACCGAATTCAAAAGATCACGCATTTTATTTTGATAATAGGCTGCCGTTTTCGGATTGGCTTGATAAACTTTATCTAAATTCTTAACACTTAACTGCGGATTTAAATTATCGTTATCTAAAAAATCGCTGTAATACATATCTTCAAAAGTTTTATCATGACCGTTAATTTTATAGATAAATTTGCCGTCTTTTTCACGGACATCAATGACAATACTTTCTTTTTTATCTTTTAAGATAACTCGAGTGTAATCAATTCCGGCATTTTTATAACTACTGATTTCAATTTTAGGAATCTTGAAATTTGGGTTTTGCAAAGCTATTTCAGTCAATCGATCTTTGACTTTTTCGTGAAGACTTAAATTTTTAGAATGTACCCAGTCTAAAAGAGTTGCTGATTCACTAATTTTACTTTCCTTAACCGCAGTGGTTATCGTTTGCGTAGTAGATGTTGTACCAGCAGCAAATGTATTGGAAATACAAAAAATCGTAGTAATCAGAAAAACCAAAGGTTTTCTATTTTTCATTATAGGCTCCTCACCATTCGAACGTATCTTCTTTTAATCATAGGGTATTTTTTAAAAAAACGACATCCCGTCTAGACCAAAGACATAGGTATTTTGAAAATGTTAATCCTTAGTCTGGTTGAAATGTTTTTTCTCTCTCAGAAACTGGGTGTTTTTAGGAATTTATGCCATACTGAATATATGAAAAATAGAGTAATTTTCCTAGCCATTATATTTTTGATATCTACAAGTTGCAGCAAAGTCGCCTTTCATGCTGATAAGGTCTCCACTTCGCCAACACCAGGGGCATCACCTTTTAGCACTGTCACTCCAACTCCAATTGGATCAGGCTCACCGACGCCAACTGCAACGGCAGTTCCAACGGCGACGCCTTCTGCAACAGCAACGCCCACTTACACGATGACGCCCACGCCAACGGGAACAAAAACTCCGACTCCAACTTCGACCCCAGTCCCTACTTACACGATGACTCCTACGCCAACTGCAACGGCAGTTCCTACTGCGACACCGGTATTGAAATCAAAAACGGTTACGGTCACTCCGGCAATGAACAGCGTCGATTTCTTGTTAGTCATCGATGACTCTTCTTCAATGGCACAAGATAACACGCATTTGGCTTCGCGCCTCAGTGGATTTGCATCAGCACTACAAGCCGCAAATTTGGATTGGCAAATGTGTGTAACCACAACAGATTACGATTACTACATGGGTGATCCGATTGCTTGGTCTATTACAGGTCAAACAATTCTGAAAAAGACTTCGGGAAACTTATCGCAGATTTTCCAACAAACCATTTACGATCTTGGATCGGGTTATGGAAATGATGAACAAGGAATACGTTCTTCAGTTCGTTCCGTACTTACCAACGGTCAACATCATTGCTTCCGTCCAGAAGCGGCACTTTCGGTTATAGTGATTTCAGATGAAGACGAAAGAAGTGTCGGCGGCGTTTACAATCTTTCCTCAGCACAATATCAGGCCATGACTTCCGACAATTATGCGCAGACGCTAGTAAACACGGTTAAATCCAGTTTCAACGTCGGCAACTTCGTTAAAAAATTCGCCTTCAATCCAATCGTAGTGCTAGATGCGCAGTGTGAGGCCACTCAAGACGCGCAAGGAACTTCTAGCTTCATAGGGGTGCAATATATTCAAGCGGCCAACTTAACTCACTCGACGCCTTCCAGTATTTGTGCCGGTGATTATTCACAAAACTTAAATTTATTTGCAAACGAAATTAAGAATTCCGTATCTAGCGTGACCTTAGATTGCCAACCGATAACTACCCCAACCATTCAAGGATTGCCAGGCGGTATCGGGGTTCAATACAGTGGAACGCAAGTGGTATTTACTCCGGCCCTAGGTGAAGGCGTGACAATTACAATCTCTTACAGATGTGCTCCATAAGGATGAAAATCATGAAAATAAAAAATAAAAAACTATTCTTCTCTTCCATTGCCGCCCTACTGTTTTCGATTGGAGTACTATTTATCGCAATTAAAATCAATCAGGGTGGAATTCAAAAAGTAACAAACGAAAGCGCATCGGAACGGGCTAAAACGCGTGCGGAAATCGTTGCTAGAAAATTAATTAAAGACGGTTTCAAAGTGAAAAAATTTGTGGAATCGATTCCTAACCGTGGGCTAGCTTCGGAAACCGAAGTCGTCGGAGTTGAAGAAGTCGCAGATAGCGGACTAGTGGCCCGCGATCCCTGGGGTCTTCCGTTTTCTTATAAAAAGTTTAATGACGGGGTTATTATTTGGTCTATGGGACCAAATCATGTTTTAGACACAAAAGAAGAAATGCTAAAAATAGCCTCTGCCAACAACGACGATATCGTTCTTTTTATAAAATAATCTGACTAAGAATCTGTTCAACAGGTTTTTTATCCTTAAAAATTTTCTGTACCAGTTCCGATGAAAACAGTTTAATTTCTAATCGGCTTTTTGCAAATTTATGAACTGATATCAAATAAATGAAGAAAAAGATAAGACCAAACCAACTTAAGAAAATCAAAAAAGTTCCAAAAATAAAAAAAGATCGGATCGACAGCTTGTAGTCTTTTTTCCGCAGGTCTTTTAAG
>JAYVAZ010000224.1:0-1732 GCA_043750675.1 Pseudobdellovibrionaceae bacterium
CGTTGTTTATTCCCTTAATTATCAGTAGCGGGGGCAATTCTGGTTCCCAGGCTTCGACATTAATCATTCGTGCCATGGCCTTGGGCGAAGTGCGCAGCAAAGATTGGTTTCGCGTATTAAGAAGAGAACTTTTATCCGGCTTGGCCTTAGGGCTCATCTTAGGTCTTGTTGGCGCATTACGAATTGTTTTGTGGCCGACCAAGATTGAAGTCTTTGGTGAACATTATGCATTGATTGCAGTAACTGTCGCGACAAGTATTCTTGGTGTCGTTATGTGGGGTACAGTGACCGGGTCAATGTTACCTTTTATTTTAAAGAAATTTAAACTTGATCCAGCGACCGCTTCTGCCCCATTTGTCGCTACTTTGGTCGACGTAACCGGACTGGTCATCTATTTCACTGCAGCTCATTTTATATTGTCAGGCACACTTATTTAAGTAGATAATAATAAGTGATGTAAGAGTAATTTCTAGCCAAGGCAATTAGTCTTTGGCGCAATGTCTAGCCAAGGCCATTTGCCTTCGGCAAAGGAGATTTTCCATGAAAAACAGAATTTTATTTTTAATGGCCACTTTTGCTTTGATTCTTCCTTTGAAATCAAAAGCCGATTTATTAGTAGAGCCGTATCTTAGCCAAGAAATCGGTGTTCAGGTGGGAAAGTTTTCCTCTACTTATTTAGCTGGAGCTGATTTTGGTGGAAAAACTTCAGGCACTGGGCTTGGCGTGCGTGTTGGTTATACTTTCCCGTTAGTTTGGACTGCCTTGGACATTAATATGATGTCTGCTGGTAACGCGACTTATGATGATAGCGGCTTCTTTAGCGACGTGATTAAAAGAAACAATTATTTTATCGACGTAGGTGTCGATTTGCCATTTCTGATCCGTGGTTGGTTTGGATATGGATTCAAAGATACTTACGAATTTGAAAACTCGACTGGTTACAGTGGAAAATTCGAAGGAACCGCTACTAAGTTTGGTATTGGTTTTAAATTTATTCCGTTCGTTTCTTTAAATCTTGAATACGTTATGCATAAATACGACAAAGTCTCTGGCAGTACCTTTACGGGTAGTTTCAGCGATTATTTTTCAAAAGTGGAAAACAACGCTTTACTAGTGACTGTGGGCATCCCATTGTCTTTGTAATTTTGTTTTGATTTAAAATTTGAATTTAAAAGAGCGAATTTTTATTCGCTCTTTTTTTTATGTTTTGATTAGATTTGTGGACCAGTTACGGATTCGATCCAAGGTAGATTCTTTTGCGTTGGCAAACTGAACCCCGTAAGATTTGTTTTGCTCGCTCCACACGACCTGTCCTTCGACCTGGACTTGTTCTTTTCCGTCTGGACTCGCGATACTCATCGTGACGATTCCGCCTTTATCCAACATTTCATCAACATTAAACGAAGCACCACCGGTAGAGATTGTATTAATTCGGCCAGTTAATTCTCGGTCTCCGGCTTTGATTTTAACTTCTGAGTTCATTGCGAATCGTTCGTGTTTACGACGATTTCTACCCGTCGCTTTTTGCATTACGATTTGCCAAACAATAAACGGCAATAAACTAAATGAAATGACTAAGGCCAGCCCTTCCGAGCTCATACCACCTAATCCACCGCCACCTTCAGTGCCGGAAGCAATGAATTTAACTAAACCACAACCTCCACCAGCCGAAGCTAATGAACGTTTTTCTCCGCCACTAGTATTGTAGGCTGGCTGTGCAGCCATAGTTCCT
>JAYVAZ010000225.1:0-4905 GCA_043750675.1 Pseudobdellovibrionaceae bacterium
TGCTTAATTAGGTCTTATCGGCATTTTTTAGATTAACTTTAACCTACTCAGTCGTATTTTTATTGGCAAGACTAAAAAAGTTCAGTTTTTTTCGATTACAGATGCCGTTAAATTTAAATACGGCGCCGCACTTAACGATCGGGAACACGAGTTCCGAGCTAGCCTAACCAACTGTGAGTTCGAAGAACAAGTTTGATAAAAGCTAATTTGCTCCCCTTGCAAGTTTTTATTCTTTGCAAAGAAAGTTTCGATCTCGGCTAGGAGGGCTTCGGTTTGTCTTTGAACTAAAACCTGATTTTGTTTTTGAAAGTTCTGATAGTTTTTTGGAACTTCCGCAAAAAATCGATTTTCTAAACTAGTCAGTGATAATATTATCGCCTGGTTAGTCGGTTCTTCATCCAAGATCGGTATTATTTGGTTTTTTGCAGTTAGCATTTGATTAACTGCGCTTTGCCAATCCTTTTTCGATCTTAGATGATTATTCATTTTAAAAAAACTAAACAAAGCAATTACCGAAAACATAATCAGAATAAACTGCTTAAATAAAGTTTTTATCAATTTAATTAACTTCATAATAAATCCAGTGCTTAAAATTATTTTTTCGTATGAATTGCGAACTTTTCAAACTCACCGTATTCATGCAGTTTGTTGTACAAAGTTTTAATCGTAATTCCTAAAGCATTAGCCGCCTGAGTTTTATTTCCATCGAAATGTCCCAAAGCTTTTAGGATGTAACGTTTTTCTAATTCAAACAAAGTTAAAGACGGATCGTATTCGGTAGAATCCTTTTCCATTTGCGGAGTTCTGATGTTTTCTGGAAGATCCGAAACCATTACAGTGTGACCTTCACAAAGAATCTGCAAACGTTCACAGATGTTTTGCAATTCACGGATATTTCCTGGCCATTCGTAATTACTCATTAGTTTCATTGCTTCTGCATCTAATTGCTTGTTGCGATTAACAAAAGCACTTGTTCCTTTTGAAAGGAAATAGGAAATCAATGAAGGGATATCTTCTTTACGTCGGCGTAACGGCGGAACTGTCGCCACGATAGTATTAATACGATAGAAAAGATCTTCACGGAAATGTCCGATAGAAACTTCTTTTTCCAAATCACGATTGGTCGCACAAACTAGTCTAATGTCTACTTTGATTGGGTCTTTACCACCCACACGATAAACTTCACCTTCTTGTAAGAATCGTAAAAGTTTAGCCTGTATCGCTGGACTCAATTCACCAATTTCATCTAGGAACAAAGTTCCGCCGCTGGCTGCTTCCGCCAAACCGATTTTTTTAGTGTAAGCGCCGGTGAAGGATCCTTTTTCATGACCAAACAATTCGCTCTCTAATAATGTCTCACGTAAAGCACCGCAGTTAATCGCTACAAAAGGGCGACCACGACGATTTGATTTTTCATGTAAGGTCCGGGCTATTAATTCTTTACCAGTACCAGACTCGCCCAAGACTAAGATATTGGCGTCAGAGGCTGCAACACGCTCTACCATCTTAATTAATTGGTTCATGATTTCAGATTGATATATAATGTTAGTTGTCTCTTGTACTTTAAGAGACGGCGTCTGCCACATTACCTGTCGGGTATTCTGCGGGGTTGGCAAGATTGGAGAATTACTATCGCTCATACGTTCCACCTTTGTAGTATTTTATGCCGAATCAATTTCTTGAATCGGCTTGTGTTTCCAGTTCTGGCGGCAATCTTGCCTCTGTCGTCTGCTTCAACTAAACGTTCATATTCGATCGATGTATCTCAAAATGATCCACAGCAGCAACGCATTGCAATATATGAAATTATTTCCCTTTCCGCAAGTAAAAAATTCACATATGCGTCATAGAATCTATAACTACCTGAAATATCAAGAGAATATTAAGCAATTTTCTTTGAATTCTTTACGTGCTTATGGGAAAGATCTTCAATTCCTGACTCCTGATCAGCCCCCTTTTCATCCCGATGACCTCTCCAAACCGCCTCCAGAAGCGGAAAAGCAAGGACCAGAGACTGGACTTGATGCGCAGGAGTTACTGGTTCTGATACGCAAAGAACAGAATGGCTGGACCAAACTTTCCCCGGCAACGAAGAATCGAAAGGCCGCCTGTCTGAAGTCGTTTTCACATTACCTGTATGATCAAAAAATCATCGACACTGATATTGCTGTGCATATTCATTGTCCGAAAGTTCCCAAAAAGATTCCGCATTTTATTTCCGTAGACGAAGTGATTGCGATTATTGAAAATTTAGAAAAACAAGAGATGTCGATCCTAAGAAGTTCCCATTCGGCAGAGGAAAAATCGCGGCAGTTAGCGGAAAATTTTAGATCGGCTGCGCTGTTTAGCCTGTTATACGGATGCGGTTTACGCGTTGGTGAAGCCTGCGAAATGAAAAAAAATCAAATTCAGTTTGCGCAGAAGATTCTTCGGGTAAAAGGAAAAGGCGGCAAAGAACGTTTAACTGTCATGACGACTTTTACAATCACGGCACTAAAGAAGCTGTTACGAGTTGCTGTTGTGCCGGACAGTGATTCAATCTGGGGTAGGGCGCCTTTGAACACGCGAACTGCTTATGAAATGATTCGACAAATGGGGCGAAGAACAGAATTACAGTCCGATTTACATCCGCACGCTTTACGCCATTCCTTTGCGACTCACCTACTGTCTAGTGGGGCGAATCTCAGAACGTTACAAGAACTTTTGGGCCACAGTTCATTAACCGCCACAGAAAAGTACACTCACTTAAGTATGGGCCAGCTAGCACAGACTATGAACCATTTTCATCCGTTTGGAAACAAAGTGAAACGGTCTCGGTGAAGAAAGTGCCAATATCCCATCAAGAAAACTAGACTGAAAAAAAGAACGACGAAAAAAAGAGAATTGCGAATTTTTTAATTTTTAATTCTCATTTTGCACTCTAAGACCAACGTCTTAAAATGAACATGTTTCTCAAGTTTAAACATTATTATGCTAATATATTGTAAAGTTTCCGGTTTGAAACGCCGATAATTTATACATGAAAAGAGAGAACTCTATGATTAAGTTTATATTTTCAGTATTACTTGCTGGCACAACATTGCTTCTAACAGCGTGTGGTGGTGGCGGTGGTGGCGGAAGCGTTAGCATTACTCACGGCCCTGGTGGCGGTGGCGGCGGAGCGGCCGTATCCTTGACCCCTGAAACCATTATGAATCCGTCAGGTTCAGATGTGTCTTTAGATGATGCGACGTTAAAATTATATTCAGGTGATGGCCACTATTACATGAGTACACACAATATCACTATTAAGGGAACTTGTTCTCGTGGTGTTGTAGGAGTTAGCTCGACTGTAAATGCGACCACAAGTGTTACTGGCGTTTGTACAGCCTCAGGTACATTCACTTGGACAAAAACAGTTACGACTGATGGCGATTATGATGTCATCCTAACAGCAACCGATACGAATGGCGCCGACATTACTGGGACTACTACTTCTACCTATAAATTTCATTTGGATATGACAGCGCCGGATGTTCCGGTGTTTGATGCTCCTTATGCAGGAACTTCTAATATGGTTCCTTACAACTCGAATTCTAACTCAGTTACCATCAGTGGTACGATTTCTTCCGCTGATGTGATTTCGGTTTTAGGATTATCTAATGCAGAAACCTATGCGGCTTCGGCATTTTCACAATCAGGAATCGCATTAACTGCGAATTCTACCTTATCGGTAACTTATACGGCCTACGATCGCGCTGGTAATTCGTCATCAGCAACGGCATATGTTCAATATCTTCCGGATGCGACCTTAGCCGTTGCCGGATCTTATTTGGGCGCGGCTGTTATTACTACTACATCAGGAACACCGTTAACCGTTGAAGCCACAATGAACGAAGTTGGAGCTATCTCTGTTGGCAGCTCGCCGGCTGGTTTTACGATGTATACCGGATTGAATAATATTATAAATCAGCTACGTGCTGAATAAAGAAAGAAGTGAGGAAACGGGCCATGAAAACACACATCATGAAGATACTGACAGTCGTAGCAGTGACGTTAGGGATAACGTTAAGCGCTTTCGCAACTGGACCAACCATTGATTCTCTGACCTTGCAAGGTTACGCAAAGGTAACTGGTGGTAGCGCCTTAAATGCCGCTGACTACAGAATTTTTGTTGGTTTAACTAACAACAGCGGAACCAGCTACTACTGGGTGCAAGAATTCACGAACCAAACAATCTCGAATGGTCTTTTCAGTTTAGTACTGACTGGAGCCGGACAAGATTTAAGCGGTGGAACTTACACTGGTCTTAGCCCATCACTTCCAACGGGTATGGCCGTAGATAGTTCTTCCGGCGGTACTTTAATTACAAAATTTAAAGCAGCCGTTTCCGGAACAGTTAAGGCCAAGGTAGTTATCTACGCGGGCACGAACGTAGGTTCCCCTGCAGTCTTCACAATTACTTTGAATTCAGTACCAACTGCAATGGTCGCAGGTGGGGTACTTGATGGTACAATCACTACAGCTTCTTTCTTAGCCGGTGAATCAGTTAACTCGTCAGCCGGTGTTGGTTCTGCAGGTAAAGTGGTTCTACTGAACGCCTCTGGTGTGTTAGGTGATTCTTTGTTTCCAGCCACTCTTCCTGTCTTAAACGGTTCTAACTTAACAAACGTTGCTGCCGTAACAGCCACGTCTGCAACAACCGCAGCTACAGCCAACGCAGTCGCCGCGGGTTCAGTAACAACGGCCGGAATTGCTGCAGGTTCTAAAACAAATACTTCAGCCGGAGCTGGTGATGCAGGTAAAATCGCATTATTAAATGCCTCTGGAAAAGTAGATGATACTTTCTTCCCAGCTACATTGCCTGTGGCAAGTGGTGTTAACTTAACAAATATCGGTGCAACTAGCATTACGAATGGATCGATC
>JAYVAZ010000226.1:0-4422 GCA_043750675.1 Pseudobdellovibrionaceae bacterium
CTAGGCTTGAGTTGATCAAATTGACGCATGAATTTTGTAAAATATCTAGGATGACCGTCTTTGCCTGGCGATAGTGAGCCAAGTCCAAACTTTTCAATGCCTGACCAGCCATAATCTTTAATTGGATGTCGATTTGAAATATAAATTCCTAAACGATCTTCGCCAACCTGGCGCGCATAGAACTTTTCAAGATCATCAACTTCAGAAATTAAAGCCGCACAAAGTTCTCCCTTGCGCAACATAGAGAGCAAATTGGCGGTACGACTAATTCGAAAACTCAGCTTAATGTCCGGCAATTTTAGTTTAATACTGTGAATGAGGCCCGGCAGGATGTCTACCGCGATGCTTTCGTAAGTCCCAAGATTAATCCAACTAATTTTCGGTGCGACGGTATCATTATTTTCTTTTAATCGCTCAAACGCGGCAAAGGCTGGACGAACAATCTGCAAAATATAAAGCGCATCTTGAGTCGCCGTAACACTCCCCCTATCGCGGACAAGTAACGGTTTCCCCAATGAATTTTCCAGGGATGTTAGGGTTTGAGATATTGCACTCGGGGTAACTTTCGCCGCCAAGGAGGCTTTTTTAAGGCTGCCCAGCTGAATCACCAAATCTAAAACCCAAAGCTTCTTAATTTGATCAACATTTATATCTCTTGTCATAAAAAGTGTTTATCATAAAGTTGAGAGATTGCAACACATTACTTTTGCTTATCATCCTGTTTAGATTCACTAATGAATACAAAACCAAGTAAATCAAGTAGTTCTCACTGGGCGAATGATCGCACCCAGCAGGAGAACTTAAAATGAAAAAAATGCTTTTATTACAAACTATCGCGGCACTCAGCTTTGCCAATTTCGCCTTCGCCGATACAGGAGCACGTTATGTACTAACGGTTTCGAACGGCAGTTCAATGCCCATCTCACCAGCGGCCGTTTTTGTGAAGTCAGGTAGCGATGCTTCCACAGCCATTGGTATACATGCGACGACTGGTTTAATCGCTCTTTGCCAAACGGGAAATCCAAGTCAGCGTACCACAGAATTAAAGTCGGATATGGCGATAAAAAATGTCACTCAAACGATGGGACCAGTTTTGCCTGGCGAATCCGCATCAGTTGAAGTCGATGTTGATAATATTCAGCAACAAAGTATCCAATTCGAAGCTATGTACGGAAAATCAAAAGATGCTTGTGCCGTCACATCCTTTTCTTCTCATAGTTTGATTGCTTTGAAACAGCATATCACTAATGAAGTGGTTCAAAAAGATAATGCAATTTTAACAGGTGCCTTTACTGAACCGGTTATGCCACAGGGAATAAGCTATTTAGACGGTTCCTTTTGTACAAATGCTAAAGACGCCATTTCTTGCTTAAGAGCGCTTTCAGTAACCAATCCTATGCCAGGAAAAATTAAATATTTTGCAGGTTATTTCCCTAGTCTAATCACTGCTTTAGAAATGAAGTATGGTGCGGCCGATGTTCAAACATTATTGTTTCCGACATCAGGTGCAGTTCAATTTAAATTGAAATTAAAACATTAAGTTCACTTCGCATTTTGATTTTTAATTTGAATTTCAACAATAAATAAAAAGGCCCGCACTAAGCGGGCTTTTTTATTTAGGTAGCCCTTAATCCGCTAAAGTGCATTCGAATCGAAAGATTTACGGCAGCATATTTTAGCAAAACTTAATTACCCTATTAGATTCACTAATGAAGACAAATGACAGCGTCTATCGTATTTCTGATGTTGCGAATGATCGCAACTACAAGGAGAAAATAATGAAAATAATTTGGAATCTCGTTTTACTAGTAAGCGCTTTGGGAACTCACGCCGCACAGGCTGAACAAATCGACTTAAGATCAGCCGAGGGCACAGTATTAATCGCGGCGCCAACAGCGTTGAACGGACCATCTAACCAAGGTGTCTGGTTTATCAATGGCGGCACGAAAGCGTTTTCTTTAAATCTGCCGGCACTTGCCGCCAATCAAGTTTACGAAGGCTGGATTGTCGATGACTGCACAGGAAAGAAAGTTTCAACAGGAATTTTTCGTTCCACTGGTTCGGTTGATTCAGATGCTGCGGGAAAATTTGCAGGTCCACTATCTTTAAATTTCCCACCGGTTCCAGGTTCTGACTTTGTAACTTTGGGACAGGATTTAGTAGATGGCGGCCACCATGTAGTGATTACCGTTGAACCGTATCCTGATGTAGATGCTAATCCATCTGGCGTTGGCGTATTACGCGTAGACATTCCTGAAGGAACTGCTTTGGGCACTGAATTAACTTTTATAAATATTGCACAATAGATAAGGAAAAAAATGAAAAATCTTTTTAAACAGATATTGGTTTTGGTTATGGCTACGGCAAGTTTATTTGTGACATCGACTGCGTTTTCTCAAGGGCGTCGCGATGTTTCAAAATATAATTTGTTTGTACCAGGCGAAAACCTAAATGGTTATGACCCTGTCTCTTATTTTCCAGAAGGCGGCGGGTCTCCAGCAATGGGTCTTATGGTAAATCGCCTAGATTACATGGGTGTTACTTATTTTTTTTCGACCGTCCAGAATAAGGATCTATTTTTGGCAAACCCGAAAAAGTATGAGCCGACTTATGGTCAATGGTGTGCCTTTGCAATGGCTTCTGGAACTTACATAAAAATAAATCCAATGCACTATACAATCAGTGGCAATCGATTGCATTTTTTTGTCAGCAAACGGGCCAAGACCAACTTTGACGAAGACATCGCTGCATTTGAAGCCAACGCGGATATGCACTGGAAGATACTTTCCGGTGAAGACCCAAGAATTTAAGCCGTCATTTTACAATGGACAAAAGCATGCATCAAAAATCATTTCCAAAAAATCTGTTCCGTTCCAATTTATTCCACAGTCTGAATTCAAAAATTCTTAAATTGATTTTTGGCATGCTTTTGTCTGGTTGTAGCGCCACCCATGTAGACCCGATTTTAGAAAAGAAACATTCTACGGACACTGGCCCGCTTAGTACTACGTCCCCCGATTTTGCTTCTGTTAAAAAAGATGTTTTTAAGCGTTGTACAATTTGTCATGAACAATATAAGACGTTTCGAGGAATCACACGAGAATTGGAGGCCATTGGTAATGCTGTGGCCCTTAATCGTATGCCTAAATCAGGCGGACCACTCAGTCCCGAACAAAAGGATATCCTTAATCGCTGGATCCAAAACGGAGCTCCTGAGTTTGCCAATCAGCCGGCGCAGACTATTGAATTTCCGCCATTGGAACCAAACTGGAATTCTATTTATGATGGTATCATCGCTCCAAAATGTTTAGCTTGCCATAACCCTCGGGGTCAGGCCAAATTTTTGGATCTCTCCAGTCGAGATTCGATTTTTAGTCAACGCGATCGCAAATTTGGTGGCGTAAAATTTATAAACTTAGAAAATATTGAATCCAGTTACTTAGTCCAAATTCTTATTGACGAAGAAGAGCCCATGCCCCCGATTTGGTCTAATATCAAAGTGTTAAATGATGAAGAATTAAGAATTTTTAAACAATGGCTAAGCCTTAGTCTTCCCTAGTTAGGAAACTATGATCAAAAGCGAAATAGATTTATATTCACGATCACTCAATTTTTATAATCAAATGTCTGAACGGCGTTCGATTCGAAATTTTTCAAGCCGGTCGGTCGACAAAAGAATCTTATATGCTGCCATCAAAACCGCTGGTACCGCTCCAAGCGGCGCCAATCGACAACCCTGGCATTTTGCGTTAGTGACATCTCCTTTAGTAAAAAGCGAAATCCGAGTTGCTGCCGAAGCAGTAGAATCGGAGTTTTACACCTCTAAAGCTTCGGAGCAATGGCTTAATGACCTCAAACCCTTTGGTACAAATAGCGCCAAACCTTATCTCACCGAGGCACCCGCGTTGATCTGCGTATTCAGTAGGTCCACTACTGAGGTTGCTGGCGGAAATTCTTTGCGTACTTATTACCCTATAGAGTCGACAGGAATCGCAGTTGGTTTTTTGCTGACTGCTCTACATAACACCGGTTTGGCAACATTGACCCATACGCCGAAGCCAATGTCTTTCCTAAATCAAGTTTTAAATTTAAATAAAACGTATAAACCATTTATGATTATTGTCACCGGATATCCTGTTTACCCTATACAATTGCCAAACATCAAACGCAAACAACTCAATGAAATCTTGAGTGAATATTAGTGGGGTTACGGGCAAAAGGTGCAAGCAACTAGAAGTCCCCTCCAACAGATTGCAATAGATATAATTTCCCCCTGCGGGTGATCCAAACAGCAAAGGATTCGGCGACTGGCATTTTTATTACCACGAAATGGTGAGTTCACGCGGCTAAGTCACGATTCAGAATATGGCACCAGTGGATGAATTTACATTTACTAAATGTCTTGGATTTATAAAAAAAACA
>JAYVAZ010000227.1:0-2346 GCA_043750675.1 Pseudobdellovibrionaceae bacterium
TGTCGACTTGTCGACGGGCCATTTTTTTTGCTGATTCCTAATAAATTAAAAAGAAAAACTGCCGCGAACTTGAACTCCCGAAGACAGATCTTTATTTAGAGTCATTCTATCTGGCTGGAAAATAAATCCAATCAATTCGAAATGAGTTAATTCGGAATCATTGTTTGAATAAATAATATCGTGTTCTTCGCCAATAAGTTGATCATTTTGCGAACTGACCGTCCAACGTTTTATGCCATTGGTATCTTTTTCATGCGAACGGATCCATTCATAACCAATACTCGTTTTTTCGCTGAGTCGGTAATCAGCGGAGACTCGAAGCTGGCGAATATTTGTTAAGGAGTTTAAAGAAGGCAAAAATCCAAAAGCATATTGATTGCTGACTAAACTTGTAAATTTTGGGCTGACATCAAAACTGCGAAGTGCTGTGCGAAAACGGGGACTTAAAAAATAGGCGATCCTTAGATCCACCAGTGTCTCGTTTATTTCTAAATTTTTTGTTGGAACTTTGTAATCACCCTTTTGTAAAATCACTGAAGTTTGGTACTCAAAATTCTTACCTCGATTTCCACTGTAAAAGCCTAAGTGGTTCAAATTGAGGTCACTTATAGATAGGTTTTCAATTTCACCTTTAGTTTGCAAAAAATATAAAACAGAAGAGTGCGAGAAAAAATGCAGTTGTAAGGCCAAAAGATCAAATGGAAATTTACCATCGACTGCCGTTTGAGTTTGTTGGCCTTTTGTAAAATAAAAATCATAAGGAACGATGGTGCTGTCGTCGGAAATTTTTAAACCAAGATGACTTAGGGGTTCGTTGGAGTAGGATTGAGAGTTCAGCAGATAACCCTCGGCCAGTTGCATTTTCTGCATACCTGCAATAACAGAATAGGTGCTGGTTTTAATTCCGCCGTAGGCCTCGTGTAAATAAACTCCGCTTTTTTCCACACCGGCTTGCGTGGGATTTGCGTCCAGAATGCCACGCTGATTTGTTTGAATCGTACTTATTCGTGGAGTTAAAACGAAGACATACTCATCACCGAAGCGTAAACGCGGATAGAGATGAGCGCGCAAACAGCTGCGATTGGCATCCTTGGTGTCTTTATCGAAGTCCGAATTAAACCAATCACAATATAATAAATCAGCGGACAAACTGAAATCAGTATTTAACCCAACCGGATGGACTTTGGTTTTTCGCGAATACCGAGAGGGGATGTAACCGGGTTGTTGGTCGTCATCTAAACTAGTTTCACTGATCCATTGCTGAACCAGAAATTCCGAATTGTCCATTACAGCCGGACTTTCTCCTTGGTTGATCACAACACCTTTGCCCGCAGGAACTTGTAGCTTTAAGTCAGCATCATTGACGATCGTAGACTCAACTAATCCTTCCAAAACGCAGATATTTTCTGAGGAGTCCGAACTGGAAATAAAAAATTCTGTCCCGCGAACGCCAGAAACAGTGGACTTGGTTACGAAGTTCCATTTTTTTGCTTCAACCGGCTGGATCTTTACTCGGACCTTCCCGGATTCTAGGAGTAACCTTCCTTTTTCTTCGGTGTCTAAATGCGAAAGTTTGATCACCGTGTTGCTACCAACCCAAGTTTTAGATTCGCCTTCAGCTAGCAAAACTTTTTCCGACTTTCCAACAATTAATGTGTCGTTACTTTGCAATACTGATCCAGCCGAAATTTCTTGCAGCTGTCCATAGCGTAAGATTTGCGGAGTACCGGGGCCGACTTTCTTCTCAAAGGTCCAACCTGATAACAATATCAAAAAAACAAAATAGATAAGGGCACTGAGCTGAAAATGTTGCTTCACGTAGATAAATCCTGTTCTTCGGCATTTCGCTGCTGGCGCAGGATTGCCGTTTTAAGCGGCTTTTCAGTTAAATCTAATATATTTGATTTGGGTAGATGTTTCTTCTATAAGATTTTCATTATCTGGCTAAATTTTTAACTTTGCAGCCTCATTTGTTTGATAAGCAGTGTCAAATAGTCTATATTCGAACAGCTAATAAGAGGGTGTCAATGTCAAAACTAGTTGCTAACAGTCCGGTATTTCAGGTTGGTGATAATGCGGTTTACCCAGGCCATGGTGTCGGCAAAATCGTAGCTATCGAAACTAAAGAGATCATGGGCAGTAAATGTGATTTCTATGTTGTCCAAATTATGGAAACTGGGATGAAAGTTCTGATTCCTAAAAACAATGTCGCTTCGGTTGGATTGCGTCCTATTATCAATCGCGAAGAAGCAGCCAAAGTTTTAGGCATATTAAAAGAGAGCGATGTTAAAATCGATAACCAAACTTGGAATCGTCGATATCGCGAATACATGGAAAAAATAAAAA
>JAYVAZ010000228.1:0-8756 GCA_043750675.1 Pseudobdellovibrionaceae bacterium
GTCATATTATAGTGAAGGGCCGACCATGGGTGGACAGATTTAACGATGGTTTTTAACTCTTCGATATCACCACTTGCCGCATGTAGCTTTAATAGATCGACGTGTTGAAATTTTTTAGGAATTATAAATATTGGTGCTTGCACTTCCGAAGGATCAGCAAACTCTTGAATCAATAGATTTTCAATTTGTAAACTTTCGATTTTAAGATGGTCCTCGTCACGCCTGAGAACTCCAGTTACTTTGTCTTCCATCTGAAGAACTTGTTCTTCGCCAGTCGATGCTGTTCGCTGGAGTGTAGCCTTGGCCTTGTGTAGGAAATGGATTTGCTCGCGAGTGGCTTCTTCGGCATCAATAAAAAGACAGCCTGCTTTTTCTTTCCAAAGCTGAGGCTTATGAAACGGTGAATCGATTTGAGGAACTTGTCCTTTATTCATCTGATGCGCGAATCGAATAATCATCGATTCTTCAGCCTGTCTGAAAACTTTGGTCAACCGGAAATTTGAAACCGAACCCGCTTGCAAAAGATCAAATAATACATTTCCTGCTCCAACAGAGGGTAATTGATCTGGATCGCCAATAAACAAGAGCTGCGCATTTTGCGACACGGCCTTAAGCAAAGACGCTGCAAGACTAATATCAAGCATCGAGCACTCATCAATAATCAAAAAATCAAGTTTTAGGGGATCTTCTTCACAACTTTTAAAACCGTTTTTTTCGGGGGCCCAACCAAGCAGTCGATGGATCGTCTTAGCTTCCTGGCCAATCACATCACTCATTCGTTGCGCCGCTCGTCCCGTTGGAGCGGCCAGAATGACGCGTTTTTTCATGGCTTGAAGAAGTTTAACTAATACTTTTGTTGTTGTCGTTTTGCCACAACCGGGTCCTCCGGTTAAAATTGAAAACGGGCAGCCAGTGATGCCAATGACTGATGCCCGCTGTTCATCCGAAAGAGCCGTCCCATGTTTTTCACAATACTGATCAACCCACTTTGCAACACGCACCGGTTCATTCGGAACAGTATTTTTGGTCCACTGGGTAATACGTCCAGCCACATATTGTTCGTCGAAATAAAGTGAATTCGAGTAGTAGGCCGCAACGTCAATCCCATCTGAGTTTTGGACTAAGCGTTTTTTAATTTCATTGGATTTAAGCAATGAAGCAAGCGAAACCTTAATTTTTTCAATTTGATCAATTTCTAAAAGAATCGTCGTGTTTTTAAGAATTTGATCTTCAGTTAGAAAACAATGACCTTCATCACGGGAGGCAGCCAAAACATGTTTAATTCCAGCATCAATTCTTGGAATTCCATCACGCTCGAAACCCATATTTAGTGCAATCTTATCAGCCGAAAAAAATCCAATTCCGTAGATGTCTTTTGCTAGTTGATATGGATTTTTAGAAACAATACTAATGGAATCATTTCCGTATGTTTTAAATATTTTTACAGCAAACAATGTGCTGATTCCGTAGCCTTGAAGAAAAATCATGACATCACGTATCGCTTTGTGCTCTTGCCAAGATGTTTTGATGTCCAAAAGCTTTTTTTCAGCAATGCCCGGCACATTCAAAAGTTCGTCAATATTTTTCTCAAAAATATCAAGAGTTCGCTCTTTAAAGAACTTTACAATTTTAACTGCGGTCTTCGGTCCAACACCGCGAATGAGCCCGGAACCTAAATATTTCTCCATTGCTCCTGCCGATGCAGGCTTTTTCTCGATGGCTTGGTCAGCTTTAAATTGTTCGCCGTGTTTTGGGTGATGGGTCCATACCCCCCAAAATTCCATTGAACTTCCGGCAAATACTTTGGCCTGATGAATGACGACAGTGGCCAGTTTATGCGGATCATTAAATGGAGAAACTTTTAATACAGACCAGCCGTTTTCAAGATTGTGAAAAGTTACGCGCTCTACGATACCCGAGAGTCGAATTGATGATGGGTCAGTGGGACGTGCGGCAATTGGTATCGACTGGCTCGAGCTCATCGAAAGCTCCAATAGGCGCAATATTTCACAGGACAGGTGGATATGATTAGAGTAAGAGTTTCAAAATTGAATTTGAAAACAGAAGCACTTAATTTTTTAGGAAGGCAGGTAATATGCTGTTCTTTTAGAGATTTCTTCATTCTTAAAAATTTACCTTACTTTTTAGATTTACTGAATTTCAAGTTTCGCCGACTCTTTGTAACCCTCAGAATTAAAAGGCAAATACAATCCTTGGTCATTAGGTTCACGATTCCAATCCACCATCCACAGCATATCGCGGTTGATTCGATTCGCATCGAACGACTTTGGATCGTAATAACCGCCCACCCATTGGAGCATTTGCTGATGCTCGGAACTTTTTTTATTAGCGATGGTTTTCTTAAGTTCCTCAAAACCCGGTACTCCGCCACAGTCTTCGGGCGGACAAGCATTTTCACCACCGATACAAATCGGATAGTTGAAGACTTCATTTCGAGTTTGAATCTCTTCGACCGTAATCTTATGGCGCCAACTATCGCCAAAGTCATAGTTGTAAAAAAACGTTTTTTGCTCTTTCACCGCAGCAGTCAGGCTTACCGCTAATGATTTAACTTTTGTCTCGTCAAAATCGTCTGGTTCGGCATATCGCTCTTTATTGATTTCGAAATCATACAAGTGGGACATCTGCCACCCCATAACCAACTGTAGAACCGAATGAAGTTTGTCTAAGGTAAATAGACCAGGAACCATAAGCCTTCGCCAAACACTGGGGCTCACATCTTCCAATGAAACATGAAGTGTAAATATTTGATCTTGAGGTCGTTTTTTAAAGTCAGTTTTTTTAGCCATGAGTTTCTCCTGTTTTTAATTTTAACATTTTGCTTTTGCCGCCAAATGCTTGCGCCATTCAGGGGCGGGGTAAGTGTCCGCGAAATATTCTTTCAAAGCCATAATCTTACCGTCAGTAATTTCAAAAAATGAAATCGCGTATAATTTCATTTCTTTTCCGTCTGGCATCTGAGAGCGAATATAGACTTCAGTTGTTACTTTATGACGGTGCTCCCACTGATCATAGGAGTGATGGGAATCAATAATTTCAATGGTGTGAGTTCCTGGATAAATGCGATTCACTTCAATAAAGTTTTGAGAACCTGAAAAAGTCTCGTTAGATTGGGGCCAATAAGCGCTGAAGTCTACAGATAGAAGGTTTTGGGCTAAGTCCCATTCCTTGGCATTGAAATGACGCCACATTTGCATTGGTAGCACTTCATCAGGATCACGTTTCATCGGGCCTCCAATTTAGCCGCATAAATAATTGCAAAAAAATGTTGATCCACTTTCTAAGCCCCAGGATAACTATCGTACTGCAAAACGCCATTTTCGATTTCACAATAATCACCTTTATTGCCAACAAAAATATGTCGTTCGGTTTTTACGTTTGTAGGACCGTCAAACGCGCCAAGTGAAAGACCAATCCAATCTCTTTGCGTCGGTTCAAAAAATAAAGGAGAGCCATATGTTGAACAAAATCCGCGACGTGCCTTTTCCGAAGATTGATACCAAGTTAAATTCTCAGAGCCGTTAATTTTTATTGAAGAGCTAGAAACATCCACTCCTGTCTCATAATGCCCCGTACTTTTTCTGCATTTAGTACAGTGACAGGCACTTGCCGGAGGCGGCTGACCTGAAACTTCAAAACTGATAGCTCCACAGAGACAAGACCCCTTATGTATTTTTTCATTCATAAATACTGATCCTAGTGTTATTTTTACTTCGAAAAGTTGTCATAAACCCATCCACCGAATCCAATCGCCATGCCCATGACACTCAGCTAATTTGTTTGAATTATTTTTTTTGCCCAAAGAATATTCTGTAATTATTAGTTCAGGGTTTTCAGTGCCAATCCACTCAAGACTAATTCTCCAAATGCTGCGATTAGCCGACGCCATTTCTAATATTTGATCGAACTTTTCGCGATCATTCTCTGAAAATTGATTCAAAGTAAAGCTGTGCATGACACAAATCTGCTGATCTTGAGGAATCTGAGTCAAAACATCAGGCAAAATCGCATTAGCATTGCCTTTATGTAACAAAATTTTAGCGTCGGATAAAAGTTTTAATGCAGTCTTGAAACGTTTCAATCTTTCTGGTTGATCAGGCCAGATCAGAGACATTGCCCATTCACGTTCATTTGGATTCAAAAGGTCTACTGGATTTAAATCGATACCAATTCGGCTAGGAATACGTACGACATTTTTAAATCCATGAAGTTTCGCACCCTTTAATTCGCATTCTAATTGTAAAGATGAATTCATTGGGCCTGTCTGCATACCATCTGAGTATTTAACATAAGCTTGATCCATCAGAAGATTCAATCCGCCAGAAGCACCGACATCAATCAAAGCAATTTTAGGCGAACCAGCAAGTTTTGAAACAACACTTAGCGCTGGTAAAAGTAAAGCGCATCTCTGAATTTCATTCGTTTGAACTAGTCGAGTTTTAATCAAATTGGTAATTTGGTTATCATATTTTTTACAAAAATTGGTAAATACCGCAAACATTGTCTCAGTATTTTCAAAACTACCACCTAAATTTGGGTAATATTTGGACAACTCGTCGTCGGGATTTTTCGTCACAAGATAATTGACGGCTGCAAGAAAAAGATTTGGGGCTGGCTGTGTAACATTAGATTTACTGGCAAGTTTTAAAAGTTCATTATTTTTACTTATTTCTTTTGATAAAAAATAATACATTGGCGATCCCGAAGTTTGCTCAGCAAAACGATTAAACCATTGGGACATTTTTTCTGTTAAATTAGAACTTGAAATCTCGTCCATCCCATAAGTATCATTTGAACGTAAATTAATTACAGATTTTTCGTTCACGGCTCAATCCTAGCAATTTTTCTATGAACTAAGTGGGGTTCACGAATCAAAATCTCCGCAGCTTCTATGTAACCCTGAATTGCTACGGTATCGCTTTCAACATATGTTATTCCCGAACTGATATTCGATTGAAACTCATCCTCATGACTGGATAACTTACAAGTACCCCTTTCAACTGCCAAGATTACTCCAATTCTGTCACAAACTTATCTCTTTGACGATCTTTGCCTTTCACAACCCAAAATACGGATCAAAATCGTCTTCAAGCTTATTGGTCCAGTGCTCCGTCGAACAATACCCAGGTGAATAAACTATTTCTATTTTAATTCGGTCTGGATCTTCAAAAAATAAAGCATAATAATCTGATTCACCAGTTGGTTTTTTCTCGTAAAGACATTCAATACCATCAGCTTTTAAAATAGATTCATAAATTTGATCAACAGATTCTTTCGACTGAGCATAAAAAGCCAAATGATTCATGCCGATTCGTTTTCGATGATAGCCGTGTTGAAGATAGTTTTCTTCGGTTGGGCAAAAAACAATCTTCATAGCGCCATCTGAAAAAGTTGTATGACTTTTTTGACAGACTAATCGATTCCAGCCTAGTGGTATAAGAATGCTGTCATAAAAGCGAATACTTTTAGCATAATCAGAAACGTATATTTCAACATGAGACAAATAAGTACTGCGATAAGGTTTAGTTTCAGAGTTCACTTTTTTTCCACTTGTTAGATTTCGTCTTAATGCACGTATTTTTACGCATGTATCGAGAATGGTCCATGCTATCTAATATCCCATTTCTTTTCTATCCAACATTTTAAACCAACTAACAAATGCGCCCAGTTGCTTGCAATATCAATCAACATGTCGACATTATTTCCATCTGGTATCGTATGGAGCAAATCCAAACGTGTACCATTTTTTTCAGATGTTAATTTAAATGAAACTGGCTCCGACGGCCCGCCATAAAACCCGTAAGATAGTTCTTGATTCAATGTTACAGATAGTAATTTTGATTTTAATATTGCGCCATCACGCCATTTAAACAAAATATCGCCGCCGTTCTCAAGCGTTATCTTGGCCTCAAGGTCTGGAAACCAATTTAAAAGTTCATTCTCGACGGTTAAAGCATTAAATACTGTTTCTGAATCAGAATTTATCCAAATTGTATCTTTAATTATTTTACTAACCACAATTTAAATTCTTTCCGCCATCATCCATTTTTTCTGGACGCTTCCAATAGTTAAATTGTGGCATCCATTCTTCAGTAGATACTCCAGCCAAACTTAAAATATTCCACTGCGGGCAAAACTCATCACCTGGGCCAAACGAAGCTGAATTATTACGAAAAATTTGATCGCCTTGCTTTGTATAACAAACAATTCCTGGCATGTTGTTTTCACCAATCATTACGGTTTGTTCTTTAATGTAGTCCCCACCACCATGAGAAGCCATTTTAAATCTCCAACCGCGAGAATTTGAAATTTGCCGTTGCAACTGTGGCGCGTCTTTAGAGACCATTGCAAATGCGTACTGACTTTCGATATGTTGAACAAATCCATTCAAGCCATCAGCCCACAAAGTGCAATAACGACAGCCTTGTCCCATATTATGAATTAAAAATAAAATATCTTTATCACCAAAAAGTTTTAATAAACTGACGTCACCATCAGTGTCTTGAAAAGTGTAGTTTTTAACTTCAACTGGTTTTGAATCTCTGCGTAAACTCGCTACTTTTTTTGTAAGTTCAAATAATTCTTTTTCTGCCTTTTGTAATTCTGTCATTTTGAAGCCTCCCATCGTACAACAACGTCTATTCCTTTTTGTTTTCTTTTTTGCAAATGTTGAAACCATCGGTCTGAAAGCTGAGTAAACTCGATATAGTTCCCATCTGGATCTTTCAGCGCGGTCATAATAGAAAAGCCCGTATCTTTTGGCGGGTACAGAACTTCAAAACCCATTGACTTAGTTTTTTGGACAAAAGCTTCCATATTAAATACCGTAAAAGCTAATTTAACTGCACCAACGCCGGTTCCGCTACCTTCAAAATTACTCAATGGGTGGATTGCAAAATGTAAATCACCTAACTCACATCCATAGTGCTTTTCAGTTCCGCCATGTTGTTCATCTTCTAAATGAAGGCCAACCACATCTCTGTAAAAATCAGCCAATCGTTTTGGATTTTCCGAAACTAATAATACTGCACTTAAGAATTCAATTTTTTCATTCATACAACCTCGCTAAATTCATCTTAAATAATTCCAAGTTCCCGCTATTAAAAACAAAAGTTTCTCATGCGAAGCTCAAAAACGGAAATATGTCGCAATTAAAAAACACTTATATAAATTCTGTTAAGACACAATCATTATTACGGTTGAAACAACTCAATCGGGTTGCCTGATGGATCTTCGCACAATATCTGCGAACCTCCGGGTCCTTTTGTAATCTCATTGCGAAAGCGAACTTCTTTAGATTTCAAACTGAAAACTAACTCGGTTAAATTTTCGACTTGAAGAACAAAGCGACTCCATCCGCCAGGAACTGGCTTACTCCCATCCGGCATAGCTTGGGCTGCAGACGACATGGGACCTGCTAGCCATAACTTGAAATCACCTTTCGAAACAATCGCCATTGCTGGTCCGAACTGTTGGTCAAGTTTGAATCCAAAAGACTCAGTATAAAATTTAATCGACTTATCGACATCATTCACGAGATATCTTAATTCTGCCATGGCTTACCCCTTAGTGTTTAGGTTTCATAAGTTTGAGGACATTGCCGTCAAGATCTTCAAATACCAATATGTGACCCCAATCTTGATTGGCCTCACCAAGAATTTTTCCACTAGCAGATTCAATTGGCTTACGATCATCTGCAATATTATCGGATTCGAAGGTCAGGGTGCCACCACAATTTTGACCGTGGCTGTCTCTTGAGGTTTTAGGAACATCGGCGCCCTCAGTCCAATGCAGCCCTAGGTTCAAATTCCCAATCGTCATCGTTGTCCAGTATTCATGGCCATATGTTTTCTTCATTCCTATAGCTTCCGAGTAAAATTGAACCGCTTTGTTCATGTCTTTTACATTGCAGTAAAAGTCTTTATATCCTTTGATCATTTTAGCTCCCATCGAATAACGACCTTCAAGCGATCGGTTGAATCTTAAAGTTACATCGAATACTTAAACTAAAATTAATGTTTTGTACACTTGAATATCTTCTGAAAAGACGCTGCCGGGTCATTTATTTCGATACGTACTTGGCGATAATTTCCGCTTCAGTCATAAGTGCCACAGGTTTGTTATTTTGTCTTACCCACCAATTGAGAATTGACCGATAAAAGGCTTACCAAGCCGCGACGTTGGCTGCTAAAGGCCATCTTCTGAATATCAATCAACACGCACATCATAGTTCCCGCGAGCAACAGAATGCCCACCATGCGAAATAAAACGGTAAATACTTTTAAGACTAAGGCTTCCATCTTGCGTCCTCCAATTTCATCAAAAGGAAAGCTTCCTTTTTTAGGAAAGTCCAGCCAAGGCACGCGGTCAAAAGATTAAAATTACGCCAAATCAGCCATATAAGTTTTAAAGTCTAAACTTTCAGTTTGCATGAATTTAAGAGCCTCGCCGGGGTTTTTACCCATGACGCCATCGGCACCAATCGTATCCATTGATTTAGTGCCAGCATAGCCCGATGCCAGTATTACTTTTTTAAAACCCAATTCTTTAATAATTGAAATGTAATTTTGTCCCTTAATTCCGTTGCCTAGATCTGAATCTAAGAAAATCATCGGTGAATTCAAATATGCATTGGCATCTGCTAAAAATTCTTCCGCTGATGTAAAAGTCGCAATTTTCAATTTTTCTGTTTCAGCCCAAAGTGACCAAGTTGTTCTATGCATTTCTTCGTCATC
>JAYVAZ010000229.1:0-2396 GCA_043750675.1 Pseudobdellovibrionaceae bacterium
ATGAATACTTCGTTTCTAATATCGAACCATACTACGGCAAAGACACCGTTCCTAGATCTTGCCAACTGGATCAATTACCTGCTATAAAAAATGGGGAAAACGACGACGAGATCCTGCAGAAAAGAGATTTGTTTTCATCAAATCAATTTCAGTTAGGATGTCTTACAAAATCCCCAGTCTTTGCACAATCTTTACTTCTTTATTGCAAAAAAAGTAAAAAGTTTTACTACTTATTATTCTTACCGGAAGGTCAGAGTTGGCATCCCGAACCTTTTCTACATTGCCCGTAAGTCGTATCGGAATTAAGCTTTAAGCGTGAAAACGAATTTAATTTTATTATTTACCTTATTCATTCCAATTTTAGTTTTTGCCGAAAACGCTTCCAACAAATATTTTTATTCATTCGCCTGTCAAATCACTGACCTTAATGGAAAATTAGTAAAAAGATTCCCAGGCGGACTATGTACCCACTTTAATAATGGAATTACGATATCTAGTACCCAAGAAACTCTTATAAAATATGGCCCCGACGGTAACCTTGTTTGGATTAAATACGTAAATGGACATCACAATCTGAAGAAGTTAGACGAAAATCATTTTTTACTTCTTACTTCCAGCATTAATGACTACAAAAACCGCAGAACCCGTTTTGACCGAATCAGTTTATTCAATTTGGATGGCGAGGAGGAAAAATTCTTTGATTTTTTTGAGCATTGGAAAGAAATACTATCGTTAGCCAGAAATAAAAACTTTCTGGAGAAACCTTTCCCTACATTTCAAAGCCCTTCATCCCATCTGCCCGCAGAAATAAAGAAAAACTTTAAGCCTACGTTTTTCGAATTTTCACATGCTAATTCGATATATCGGATCTCAAAAAACAAACTCTCGGTAAAAATCCCCGCTTTCGAGGAAGGAAATTTTTTAGTAAACGTCAACGGTCTCCAATTCACTTTCATTCTTAGCAAAGATTTCAAAAGTATCCTCTGGTCAATACCTTATCCCGAGCCTAATGGAGACAATCTTCACGACGTACAAATCGATCAATCGGGAGAGTTCCTCATCTTCTATAATAACTACTTTACGAAAACGAGTTCTGCGATTGAAAAATATGATCCGATTAGTAAAAAGAGAACTGTCCTTTTTAAAGCAAATGAAGAATTCAATTTCTTTGGAGAAACTCAAGGTGGTGTCCAAGAAATTGAAGACAGACAACTTCTTATTTCACAATTTAATCCAAAATCAGGCGGCAAAATTTTTATCGTAGGTAAGGATGGTAAAGTCATTTGGCAAATGATTCCCACCAAACAAGGTACAACAGGAGATTCCCCTTTAGATGGTCTTCAGGAAATTAAAAAAATAGAATTGAATCAGTTTTTCAAAAATCAGAAATAAAATGGCTCAGGAGGAGGGACTCGAACCCCCGACCAAGCGGTTAACAGCCGCTTGCTCTACCGACTGAGCTACTCCTGAACACGATACGGTTCAGCCAAACTACAAAGAGCCCTACATTCTGTCAAGAAAAGACATCGGAAAGACTGGTTATGTCCGCATGGACCTTGAAGATTTAACGATTACTTTTATTTTCTTTTGCGGAACTAGAGCGCGCCTCTGACCCAGTTCCAATAATAACCTTAGCCTTTATTGATTCGGGAGATACCCCCAACAAAATAGTACTTGGCGAATTGGGATTACTTAAGGCACCGGGTGACTTTAGATTTTTCATTAACCCAAAAATGCCCAAAAGAGCGGCAGACATAAAAATAACTTTAAGGATCAGTTTTGCTTTCATATGGATATTAAAATTTCAGTTTGAAAATTAGGCAAGTAATGCATTTAACTGCATAGCGTTAATCTAATTACACTGCTTGGCGATGAGCTGGTTGTGGTGACGAATTCTTAAAACTAATTTTTCGTCATAATTTTCGGCAATGGGTTGCCACATTTTCAAATACTTTTCGGCATCCTTGCATTTATTTTCCGCCAAAGACAGCAAAAACAGACCTTCATAGGTTCTGACGAATTTATTTAAATTCGGGTCAGCTTCGTTAATTTGTAAGAAAAACTCGTTAGCGAGATGTCTGAGCGAAGTTTCTTTTAAACTGTGAAAAACATAAAAATCTCTTAAAGGGAATTTCTCAACTCCAGTAATATTTATTTTTTCAAACGTTTCTGCATTTAGTGTCCTAGCCATTATTACAAAGAAAAATTCACCTAAGTCCTTTTTGTTCATAGTTTCGTGCAAGTCATCATAAGTAGTGTATTGGGGATATGCAAAATCACGCATTGATTTAATTTCCACTTTCGAAGTCGGATAGTATTCGCTAGCAACAAAGTACTCATCTACCCATTTCCCTTTGGCAGGGTAAGAAAAAACAAAAGCCTTACTTTGCCCGATG
>JAYVAZ010000230.1:0-8207 GCA_043750675.1 Pseudobdellovibrionaceae bacterium
TGAGATATTCCCGGGTGAATCGATCGAAATTATGGAGTGTTTGCCACTGCCTGGATAAGCATCCAAAAGTACCGGAATTAAAAAAGGCGATGCTGATTAGCATCGCCTTCTGAAACCCCTAAGCGGGGACGCAATTAAACTAAAATCGGATTATTTCATTTTTGAAAAAAACATTTGTTGAGTTACATCAACCATTTTGGATACTGAAGTTTCCCAAACTGGAGGTTCGGTTTCGATGACGTATTCACGTGTAGAACGTGTATTTCCTAGAAGTGCGGTAACACCACTAATAGCGCGGTTAGAAACAGCATTCAATTCGTTAACGCTTTTTACCCATGAAGTGGAAGTCGTATATAATGGAGCTTTTAAATGGATCAAAATTCCTTCTGAAGGTATGGTTACGCTAGTAAATTCTGGAGCCATTGCTACTTGATAATTAGCATCCATTGAAACCATGTTTCCATTAGTTCCGCCAGTTTGAGAAACGAAATCAACAACATAACGAGCACGTAAAACCTTGGCTCCAGATTCATCCTCTAAATCCTCTTCCAAAGCCGCAGGACGTTTACCAAACGAAAAGGCACTGCCCAAAGCATTAGTTACGCTAAGGCGTTTATCACCATCAACGAAATACATTGGCATACCTTTATAAGAAAAAAACTTGCTAGTGCTAGAGTTTCTTTCTTCTAGGTGCGGCGTCGGTTTATGAAACTTTTCAAAAGCCTGGAAGGATTTCATCTTTACTAATTCTGAGTGCGGAACGACCTGGTGACCAAGTTTTGTTAATTGCGCTACCAAGTTTTCATAATAGCGATCCGTCATAGTTTGCATTTGTTCGTCAGTGACACCTTTTAATTCAAAAAGTTGTGCAACTGTTGCAGATCCACCCTGATCACCAAAACCTGTTGCCGAAGCCGCACTTTTAACTACGAATTCCATTTGGAAATAGGGAATAATCACTTTTTTCACGTCTTTAAAGTCATCGCCATTTTTATCCTGAATGAAATTTTCTGCTTGAGTATCAATCGGAGCCGATTCGTCCCAGGCTTTTGGCGCTGAAGAACAGGCCATAACGGTTGCAATTGTCGGTACTAATAACATTTGTAAAACAAAACCAAATTTCATTTGTATTCCTTTTGTAAATATTTAGAGTCCCAATTGTACTTTCACACATCCAATGATCAAAATGAATGAAGTGTTACAGTAAAAAACTAGGCTTTGGACGCCGGACTTTTGATAGCCAGTCCTTTTTTTCCTGTGATTTTTGTAAGCAAAAAAACTCTGATGTTAATTTAGTACTAAGAAAAATTTCGAATCTTGTTAAGTCTTAGTGCGCACAATCTGCGACAGACTGGATAGAATAATGACTTTCTTGCAAAGAAGTTTCTGCCAATTTTAATTGATCAATAATTTGTATGCGGTGCTCAGCATCCAACACTTGAATACACTGGCTGATTCCACCTTCAATCGGCGTTGCCAACTGAACTGATTGATCGATTAGGCCGCTACTTTGGGCGTCTTCTATTACTGACCAAACTGCTTCTGAATCCGGAGTGCCCATAAATACACCAGATAGAAATATTTTAAAGGCAGACTGACCTTCGTCGATATTGAATTCGCGCGTTCCAGACGGTTGCGCATTTTCATCAGCTGGTTTCGTTTGAAGATTTTTTCCACAGGAAATGATAAAACTCAAAGAAAAGATTAAAACAAAAAATTTTTTCATGGTATTTCCTTATATATACCATTCTCTTTTCGGAACAAACTACCCATGACTTGAGTGTCTTGATTTGAGACACTCGTAAAACGGCTAACTACTATCTCCAAAAATTGTTACCTCCCCTTAAAAAGTAGTCTCAATCCAAATGGATTGCACTTCACGGGGCCAATTCCTTGCAATAAATCAGGGTATGAAATTACCGGAAAAACATCTTCTTATATTGGCGACCCTATTAACGAATCTTATTTTAGCAGCTTCCAGCAGCCAAGCATTCGAATATAACCTGACCTGTGAAGCCGGACGCCTAACAAACATTGAATCATCGGCAACAGACGATTCGGAGTGTTCCCAGTTCAAAAAATTAGGCTTTGAAAATTGTTTCGATACCCAGAAAAAAAATTTTAACCCTGAGTCCATCGCGATTTCAGTTCCCTTTGACGGATATTATGCTTCCCGCGAACACGCGACTTATTCACGCGCGAAAATGCAACAGATTATCGACTTCGCGGTGAAGAATGAAATCGATCCCTATTTGGCTTTGTCTTTTCGGATAATGGAATATCCACCAACGCAAGAGAAAGCCAAATTTGATGCTTACGAAACTCGTTGGGGTGTGATTCCTTTGGATGCCCCGGCCTTTGCCGATTTTTTAGGTTGTCGTATTTCAGGAACTATCGACAAACCAGGAATAGGTGGAAAATTTAGTGTTTTTTCCGAATCTAAATTGAAATCCACAATCGTTATTGATCCGGCTGCATCCGAAGAAAGAATTTGTATGGAAAACACCGGTATGGGAGGTTCTCCCCATTTGACTATCGGCTGTACTCCTGAATTAAAGTGCTGTGTAACTGCCAAGGTAAAATTAGTTAATCAATACAATACTTGCAAAGCCATCGATGCCGGCGATCGTTCGGCCTTAATTGAAAAAGCATCGGCGTCCTACCTGAAACAAAGAATTAATGGAGCCTTACGTAGATACCAGACATTGCTAAACGATCCGGTTTCCATCATAGCATTTACAACCCAAAGCTTTAACGGTTACGGAAAATTTGGTTCAACTGAAAAAATGTCTAACAATTGCCTCAATCAAATGAATTTTGCAGAAACACCCCTTTATGGGGCTGGAGTCGGTGATCTGATGTTAAATTCCTTAATGGCCAACAAAGGTGTTCGTGAAATGGTTAACGTCAGTCTAAAAAAATTCAGCAAAAAAAATGTGAATTCTTTGTTTTGTAATGCTTTAGGAAATAATGGAATTTATTCGGTGCAGGCCGGAGCCTTCGCTGGCTTACAGCAGCAGTTTATGGCAGGCCGAAAAAATTGTCCGGCGAAAACTTACCAACTAAAAGTAAAGTAATTGGCTCGTGGTTCGGGCCGTGGTTAGCTACGCTGTATTTCCCTGCATTGCAGCACCACCGGTGGTGCTGCCGCCAGTCATGCTCACCGCTACATAAAAAAAGTCCACTTTATGATTCAAAAGAAAACGAGGAGTCCTTATGAAAGTAAAAAATTGTGAATGTTGTTATATGCCGATGGCCAAAGATATCAAAGACAGTGGTTCAGACAAATACTGCAGTTACTGTTTTGAAAACGGAAAATTGATTGCCGACAAAATGACTTTCGAAGAATTTAAAAAGCAATCCTATGATGGAATGCTTAAAGGCGGAATGGGCGCAATCAAAGCCTGGTTCTTTTCACAGTTTATCGGAATGGCTCCGTACTGGAAATCTCGTAAAACTTAAATCAAGAGATCTACAAATGAAAAACGCCCGGTTCACCGAGCGTTTTCTGATTTCCGAAGTTTTAAAAACCTCACGTCATTTTGGGGGTCCCCTTTCGGGAAGATAATTAATTTCCAAAATTACATAGTGTCTTCGGACTAACTTTACCACACGTCCTCCTAATATATTATTCCGCAGGAGTTTCGAACCTCCAAACACCAGCTCCCTTTTCAAGGGGACTAACCAGTGGCAGATACTAACTTTTCGGCCGAAATCAAAAACACTTAATTGGCTAAATTGAGACTGGTAGCGCTTCTCAAGGTGAGACCAGATAAACCATCGAAACCAATACCCTTTGCCAATATGAGATTTTAAATAAATTTCGTCCTTGAAAATTCCAGTTCCAAATCCTTAAATATTCGTGGCGAAAATATTGAAACTCATTTAGAACAATTAACAACAGCGGGAGATAATTATGTGGGGAACTTTAGAAAAAGAAGAATGGTATAAACAGCAAACGATAAAACGATCTTACCTAAATGAAGTGGTTAGTAAAATAGAGCTGTTAAGTTCTGAATTTGAAATTTTTCAGTATGCGAACCTTTCCATTAATCCCCGCCACTATCCACTCTATCTTCTAAAATCCAAAAATTTCAGCCCTACCAAAAAAACGATTTTAATCACCGGCGGTGTCCACGGTTATGAAACCAGCGGGGTCTTTGGTGCGTTAGGATTTTTAGAAAAAGCAGCCAATCGGTATACCGATAAATTTAACATTGCCTGTGTTCCCTGTATTAGTCCGTGGGCTTATGAAACGATCAATCGCTGGAATTCGAAAGCCCTAGATCCTAATCGGTCCTTTTATCCGAATTCTCCGGCCGAAGAATCGCGTTTTTTCCTAAATACAATGACCAGTGAAAACATAAAACCGTATGCCCATTTTGATCTGCATGAAACCACCGACACCGATAACACGGTCTTCCGCCCAGCCCTGGAAAAACGTGATGGCATTCCACAAGAGCTTTCAGAAATTCCTGACGGTTTCTACACTGTGGGTGATTCAGAAAATCCCCGTAAAGAATTTCAAAAAGCGATTGTCGAAGCAGTTCGGAAGGTAACTCACATCGCACCACCTGATGAACAAGGTCGGATTATCGGTGAAACTCTACAGCAAGAAGGCGTTATCAATTATCCGCTGAAGAAATTATCCTTGTGTGCTGGGTTTTCCACAGCCGAATACACAACGACCACCGAAATGTATCCAGACAGTCCTAAAGTCACGGATTCAATTTGTATCGATGCGCAAATTGCGGCGATCACCGGCGGACTAAATTATTTAGTTACGCTTTAATATTTAGATTTTATTCCCAGCTGAATTCAACAATTTCGGAACGGGTAAACCAACGCATTGGCGGACCCCAAAAACCCGTTCCTTGATGCGCGAATACTAAAATTCCATTAATCATTTTAAATCCCGCCGCAAGTGGTTGCTGCAGCCTTACGAATAAGCCAAACGGAAATATTTGCCCGCCATGCGTGTGCCCTGATAGCAAAAGAGCGCACTTTTCATTTTTAATGTCAAAAACGCTAGATGGTTTATGTGCTAATAAAATTCTATAACCCACATCTTCCGAGGTCTTTAGCGCCACATCAGGTGATGAATGGCGGTCGCGGATAAATCTTTTTACATGCCGATCAGGCACTCCCGCCAAAAGTAATTTGCCGTCGCCCCATGGTATAATAGCATGCGTGTTATGCAATACTTCAAATCCTAATTTGGCAAGGTGCGCTTCCCAATCACCGCCACGAATGTATTCATGATTTCCGGTGATATAAAATTTCTGACACTGAATCTTCATCAACGGAGCCAACATTGGTGCAGTTTTTTCAAAACCGCCATCAGCCAAATCGCCGGTTACCACTAGAATGTCGGGATTCAACGAACTAATTTTTTCAGTGACGCCGGCCAGCCACTTTTCACGTAAAATAGTGTTGCCAACATGAAGATCAGAAATTTGTACCACCCGCAAGGATCGCATAAATTCAGGTCCCTTTAATTTATGCTTTATAATTTGCGGCCCGGAAATATTTATTCTTAAAGACCATAGGGCAATTACCGGCACAACATATAACATCCAAGGAAAAGTCACCGTTATCCCTAATAACACAATCACCGCCTGGACGCAGGCAAAGAAAAATGCAATACCAAAAGTACCCAGCCAAACGTAGCCCAACATAATCAAAGGCAATACTTTTTCGTGTAGGGGGCTAATACTTAAAAGTAACGAAGAGGGAATCATTAACCAGGCAACAATTACAAAAGCAGGCAACCATACGGGTATTTCATTCAATCCCTGCGTCGCCATTAGGTAAACAAACCAATGCAACAAACCCATAAGTGAAACGATAATGGTCAGTGGCAATATTAAACTACGAATTCTCAACTGGTGCTCCTAGGGTCTACTCAATATTCCATCGGCATAGTTTAGTCTTAAACTATTTACCAAAGAATGGTACTCAGTAATGGCATCCACCTTCGGTCCGATATAAACCTTAGCCAGTTCCGCCCTTTTTTGAATAATCAGATCTTCGAATTGTTCATAGCCGGTATATTTACTACGAGCCTCAATCGGAAAATAATTTCGGTAAATATCGATTTTAATATCATAAGAGGACTCAACAGCAGGCATTTGATTATTAGCCATATTTACCAATAAAGGATCTAGTAAATAAGACAACATTAATTCCGGACTCCACTGAAAAAAGCCCGGTATTCCTTCAAGATGATTAAATTTTAGAAAACGGTGTAAGGACTGAATAGGTTCCTCTTCAATCATGAACCATCCCCGATCTAACTTTTTTATCCAGCATTCCGAACTACCCAGCACGGGTACCCCCGCAAGTTCCCCGGTTACAAACTGCATTAACTTCATCTGAGTGCTTAGCATAGGGTAACCACAACCGGTATATCGTAGCAGTTCACGGTGTTCTTCGGTTTCAAAAAATTGATAGACATCCAAATCATAAAATACCGGTTGTATACTATGCTGGTCACAGTACTTCAGGGCCCACTTATAATCATGATTATTTAGATTTTCATTAAACCGTGCAATCACTACCTTAAAGGGAACCTTCGCCTGCCGAAAACTTTCGCACATAATTTCGGAATCGGCTCCACCACTAAAACAAAGGTAAAGAGGTTTTTTGTTCAGCTGGTAAATTTCTTGCGCCGCTAAAAGGCATTCAGATCTAAAATCTTGGTTTGACCGAGAACACGTTCCATAGGCAGCAAAAAAACGATCCTGTGGAGATTTTCTTATCGCGAAAGCCTGATTGTTAAAACCAAAACGGAAATGATTTCTCTTCGATTGTTGATGTTTTTCGCTGTCCAACCAATTTAAAAAAGCCGGGAGAGTAGATATAATAAATTCATGTTCCTGTGCACCTAAATCCTCAGATAAATTTTCTAAACTCTTATCTAAATCGATCACTCCTATCAAACCAAAGCGGTCGGATTTATAGCTGGCCGTATTCCACTTTATTTGATTTACTGAAAACTGATATCCCAAATTTTCTAAAGTTTTAATTCGAGGACTATCCTTTATCATAGTTGTACACGAAGACGGAATACCCGCCAACTGCGCCAGTTTCAAACTGACTTTTCTTAATCTAGTATTTAAGCCCTTATTTACTACTTTTGGAGAACTGGAAGACTGAGCCGTATAAATGACGGGATAACGTAGATTCGGTGGAAGATTTTGTTTTGTAATTCCAACTAATTTTGTCAGTAATTGCTGCTCACTGTGAATCATTTCCCATTTGGCGGCCCCGACCAATTCGCCTTGCTCATAGAAACCAATAATAAAACTCATTTCATCTAAACTCGACCATTGCAGTAAATCGGGACGTATCCAAAACGCTGAATTTGGAGTATTAAAACATTCAAAATTATGTTTTTCGTATTCTTTGGAATGCGATCGATTAAGAACCTTATACATGTCTTATAATAACCATTTATTTTAAATTAAATTAGTCTAGTTTTATGCAATTGAATGAAATTTTGTGACGGAAAACCAGCCACAGATTAAAATAGAGTTATGAAAATTGTCGACATGCCAAATAATAAAACGATCGCTGAAACCCTTCTTTATCATTACAAAGTCAATCCGGCTATGCTTCCTAAACCAAAACGAAAAATCATTTTAAAACATGATTTGGATTTGAATGCTCTTAAACAAAGTATTGATGACAGTATGGAAAAATTTGGTCGTCACCCCTGGCAGACAGCTGATGGATCACGTATGGTTTACAGTGGCTTTTCATTAACCTACAATCCAGATCATCAAGATGGAATAGACCCCAACGCCTCCAGCCTAGGAACTCCTAAGAATAAACGGGGAGAATTTTTTTACGGAGCCATATCAAATCACGAAAATATAAAAAATAGTTACTTTGATTCGTATGCATTCAATAAACGAACACCGTCAGCTTCGGAAGGCTATTTATCCGACATTCTTGATACTTGTAAACGAACCATTGTTCGTAGTCGTATGATGATACTAGATGGCTCTTACTTTGATGATGAACTTATTAATGGTTACAAGACGTCCCCTAAACAGGACTCCAGATATGGCTGGCATAAAGACGAAACCATTTATGAAAACCTTCGCCTAAATATTCCGATAACTGGAAATGAAGCTTTTGTTTTTGTTCAGGCGTTGTTTGGGCGTTGGTTGGCTCTGTGATTTCTGCAACAATTTGGTCGG